>JBOHST010000258.1:0-6665 GCA_050733375.1 Gemmatimonadales bacterium | reverse complement strand
GATCTACGATCTCCCGCGTCACCCCTACACGCGGTCATTGCTGTCTGCCGTGCCGGTGCCGGACCCCACGGCCCAGAAGCAGCGCATCGTGCTCCAGGGGGACGTCCCCTCACCCGCCAATTCCCCGCCGGGGTGCCCGTTTCATCCGCGCTGCCCGCATCCCAAGAAGAGCGGCCGCTGCCGCATCGAGGTCCCGGCGCTGCGCGAGGTAACGCCCGGGCAGCTCGTGACCTGTCACTTTGCCGAAGAGCCGATGGGGTAAGCGTCATGGACAACGTGCGGGCGCAGTTACAGGCCGCGGTCGCCGGACGATTTGCCGTCGAGCGCGAGCTGGACCGGGGCGGGATGGCAAGGGTGTTTCTGGCCCGGCGCCCGGATGCGGGGGAGCCGGTTGCGATCAAGGTGTTGCGTCCCGAGTTTGCGCGCGCCGTGGGTGCGGATCGTTTCCACCGCGAGATCGCATTGCTCGGTGGCCTGCGGCATCCCCACATCCTGCCTCTGCTCGAGTCCGGTCAGGCTGAGGCGTTTCCTTTCTATGTCATGCCGTACGCGGACGGCGACTCGTTGCGGCGGCGGATGAACCAGGCCGGCCCGTTGCCGCTGGCCGAGGCGCTCGCTGTGGCCGCGGCGGTCGCGGCGGCGCTCGACTACGCGCACGCGCAGAATATCATTCATCGCGACATCAAGCCCGACAACGTGCTGTTCGCGAGCGGCCGCCCGGTCGTGACGGACTTCGGCGTGGCGCGGGCGATCCTACGGGCGGGCACCGAGTCGTTCTCGTCGAGCGGTCTGGTCGTCGGGACCCCGGGGTACATGAGTCCCGAACAGAGCCGCGGATCGACGGAACTGGACGGCCGCAGCGATCTGTACGCGCTGGGATGCGTCGTGTACGAAATGCTGGCCGGAGAGCCGCCGTTCAGAGCGGCGACGGCGCAGGCTTTGCTCGCCCGTCATGCGCACGACCCGCCGCGCTCGCTGCGGGTCGTGCGGCCGGATGTACCGGTGGCGGTCGAGGCGGCGGTCCAGGCCGCGCTGGCCAAGCTGCCGGAGGAGCGGCCGGGGAGCGGGGCCGAGTTGGTGGCCCGGCTGGGGACCCCTGCTGAGGACCTAGCCCAGCCCTAGCGACGCCTTAGTGAATCTCGCAACAACCCTGCGTACACCGCATCCAGTTGGTTTCGTCTTCTTCTGACCAGCGCCAGCGGCTGGTGCCCAGAACATTGAGATTCGGGTGCGCCCGCATGATGACGCAGCGGTAGGTGGTCACCCCTCCTACAGCAGGTTGCATTTTTGCCCACCACAGGAGCCCCGTGGTTGTCGGGCAGGCACTCACTGCATCGGGCACACCGCATTCGCCCGCGCTCCCGCTGCAAAGCCAAATCTTGTTCTTGCCTCGCTTGTATGACACGAACTTAGTGTCGTAGTCGGCGCTAGCGACCGCAGTGGCAACATGCACCCACGGGCGGAAGTAGCTCGCGACGTCGTGGTCGGAGCGGTCGAGCACTGGGTGCGGGATGATGATACCCCACACGGGCCCCGGCGCGATCTTGCCGCTCTCATCCCATTTTGCGAGTTGCTGACGGTCATACCAGCCTTTGATGCCGAACACGCGGCGCCTCTGGTTGAAGGTCACGGCCGGACCGGGCACGGCTTCAACGGGTGGGCTCTCGGAGTACGAGAAAGACGGCACGAACCCACTTGCGCCGACTTCACACCATGCGTTCCCACACTTGATCCCGATGTACTGCTTCAAGTGCACTGAATCCCAGTCCCAGCGGGCAACGTCCGGGTAATCGTTTCTACTGTAACTGAGGTCGACCGGGGGGGCGCTAACGTTGAGCGCCTCACCGGTCGCTGCCACAGGATCGACCAGGGGAGCGATGCAGTTCATTTCATCGGTGCCGATATGGACCAGCTTCGCCTTCCACAACGATCCCTCGCGATACAGATAGAGACAGTTGAAATCCGGTTTGATCCCGAGTGACGGGTACGTCCCACCATAACTGAGGATGACGGCCGCGGGCCAAGCCCACTTTCTGGCCGTGTAGGGGAGTGTGTCCGCGCTGTCGGCCAGCGATCCCAATTGTGCGCTTGCGAAGATCGCGTACAGCGAATCGTACTGCGGGGAGCCGTTCTCGTCCGTCACAATGAACCGCTGACAATCGTGGAACTCCGGGATGTTTGAGTTGTCACCGGCTAAGGGAATCTCGTGGATCGTGTGGGTATAGTGCACGACTTGCCCCTTCGTTTCGCGAACGCTGTCGGTCACGATGATCGACAGCGAGTCGCCGCCGGGACACTCTGGGCGCCAGGCCGGCGGACTGGTGGACGCCCCTGCCGGCAGCGTTTCCAACTTCCGTGCGATCAATGCCCATATCCCTAGGACGGCCAGACCAGTGACCAGGACCAACGCCAGCAAGTATCGCGGCTTCATAGCCGCCTCCTGGGGTTGAAGAACGAGCCCGCTTTGCGAGCTCACCCGGCCAGGCGCCGCATGCGGCCGACCAGGGGCTGCAAGAACGGATCGGCATCCGACCACATCGCAACTACAGCGCGTGCCCAGCGCTGGGCCGAGGCACGATCCCCTACGCCCTCGGCGAGATTGGCCAGCAGCACCATGGCCCGGACGAGTGCGCCCGCCCGCGCCGGATCGGCAAAGACCTCCGGTGCGGTCGCCGGTAGCGTGGCGAACGTTGGCTCGAGCCAGCCGATGGCCGCCTCCGGCTCCCCCACCGCCCCGAGCAGCCACGCTTCCGGGTACAAAGCGTCGATCGTCAGGTCGCTCGGCAAGAAGTTGCGACGGGCGGCGCGCAGATCCACGAACATCTGCCGTACCGCGGCGGTGTCTCCACGCAGGAACGCCCATTGGGCATCCAACAGGTAGTCGCCGCTGCCGAGAAGCAGGGGCAACGTCCGAAAGCGATACTCTGGAAGGGCGAGCGTCGCGGGACGCGCCAGCCACGTGTGACGTGCCTCCTGTCGTGACGACGGGAGGAGTGCGTCCCGGATCGCCGAATCAACTCGCTGCTCGAGCGCGCGCAGACTATCCGTCGGTCCGCCCAGAGCGGCGAATGCGAGGAGTGGGAACGCCGTGAGTGCGAGCGGCGCCGGGATCCTCCACTCGGCCGCCACAGCGGGATTCCGACCATACGCTGCGGCATGCTGGGCGCGGCCCGTCAGGGCCGCGAGGCTCGCCAGCATGAGCGGCTCCGGCGCGCTTGCCGGTGGGTAGCGGTGAACAACCGAATCGGCGAGCGCCCGCGCGACGAGCAGCCCTTCGATGTCTGACGGGATCGCGAGCCTGACGCGCATCCAAACTTCGGCGCCGGCTACCCGGGCACGATCCTCAGGCGACGTGGCCAGCGCGCGTGCGCGCCGCAAGGTGTCAAGTGCCGATGGCGCGCCGAGCATCTCCAACGAAATGGCGAGCGCTTCCAAGGCATCCGGACTTTGGGGAAACGCCGTCACCCAAGCCGTGGCGATCTGGTTGAACCGTTCGCGCTGCCGGCGGACCGCAAGGTTGGACGCTTCCGGCGCCGCGCGCGGCCGGGACCACAGCTGGCGAGGATAGGGAACGAACGCAAGTGTATCTCCCTGCCAGGTCGGGTTGGCGACAAAGCTGGTAGTGTCCGGCAGGACCGCTTGGCCGATGCGTAAGGCACTGCCGCTTGTCATCAACAGCCGACGCAGGGACCCGTAGGAACTCCGACGCAACGACTTGTGAATGGATGGCATGAGCTCGAACGCCCGCACGTAGGCGCTCGTCGCCTGGTCGTAGCTGCTCCGAAACCGCCACCTCGAGGGGCTCCTGGGATCGCGCAGCACGGCGCTGTCGCGGCCCAGGCAGTTTCCCAGCCCGAACCACGCGGCGAAGTCGTACGGCTCTTGCGCAGCCAGCCGGCCCCATGTGCCGCAGGCCCGCTCCGTCTCGCCCCGGCCGAGCGCCAGCAGCGCGTCCGACAGGATCTGGTCACGCACGGAGAGCCGCGCGCGCCCCGCAGCGGCCCGCTCTGCCGACGAGCGCCACGTGGCAGGCGCCACACCGGTCCACGACCGCACCTGCGCCAGCCATAACAACGCCTCGGTGTATTGAGGGTCGAATACCGCCGCCACGGCGAAAGCGGAGTCGGCGGCCGCGAGGTCCCACCGCTCGATGGCGGCGTGCCCGCGCACGTAGGCCAAGCGCGCGGGGAACGAGCGCGTGCCGGTCTTCGTCTCCGCCCGCCTCCCTGGGCCGGCGCCGCGAAACAGCAACGAGTCTGCGAGTGCCGTGAACAACGACTCAGCACCGGCCAGGCCGGGGCCGAGCCGAAAGGCCCCCTCGTGCAGGAGGGCGCCCCGCGCGCCGGATTCGTACAGACCGGCGTGCACCCGGATCGAGTCCCCGAGACGCGACACGTCGCCGCGGACGTAACGGCCCGCTCCCAGCTCGCGAGCCACGCGCCGCGCATCCCGGCTGCTCAGCGTGCCGCCGCCTCGCCGGACCAGCGCGTCCCTGACCTGGAACGGATCCACCACCGCGATCCCACTCCATCGCGTGAGCGCATCGTGCAGCAGCTGATTCTCGCTCAGCAACGCCGTCACACTGCTGTCGTGCTCGAACGGCATGATGACGTAGCGGGAGGAATCGGGCGCGGGGCCGCCGTTCCCACCGACTCCCGACAGTCCGGAGGTTCTGCTCCACGTCGCCCAGAGTATCGCCGCGGCCGCGGTCAGCCCGAGCGGGATCCACATCCGCCGCGGCAGCCGGGAACGACGGCGCTCGGCTCGAGAGAGCGCTTCCACAAACTGCGGCGTCGTGGCGAACCGGTCCGCCGGTACTTTCTCGAGCGCGTGCAGAATCGCGTCCTCTACGCCGGTGGGCACCGATGGCCGCACACTCCGGAGCGGCGGAACCGGGTCGAACCGGTGGCGGGCCAGGACCGCCTGGGTGGTGGGGCCCGAGAACGGCGGCTCGCCCGCCAGCATCTCGTACAGCACGCACCCCAGCGCGTACAGATCGGTGCGCCCGTCCACGGCGTCCTGCCCGCTCGCCTGCTCGGGACTCATGTACGCCGGCGTCCCCACCGCGATACCGCGCTCGGTAAGCTGAGCTGCGTCCGCAGCGCTGACCACGCGCGCAATACCGAAGTCCGCCACCAGAGCGTGCCCCTCGCCGAGCAGGATGTTCGCCGGCTTTATATCGCGGTGCACGACGCCCTGCGCGTGCGCGCAACCGAGCGCGTCCGCGACCTCCCGGCAGATCCGGAGCGCATCCTCGATCGGCAATTGCTTCTCACGGTCCAGCCGGTCGCGCAGCGATTCGCCGGCGACGTAGGGCATCACGAAGTACAGCAGTCCATCGGTCGCGCCGGAATCGTGCAGCGGTAGGATATTGGGATGCTGGAGCCCCGCAGCAATGGCGATCTCGCGCAGGAACCGCTCGCGGCCAAGCAGGTCGGAGAGCTCGGGCCGTAACACCTTGATGGCGACAGGTCGATTGAGCTGTGGGTCCAGCGCGAGATAGACAGTGGCCATGCCACCGCGACCAAGCTCGCGCTCGATGACGTAGCGCGCCGACAAGGCGGCGCGGACCTGGCCGAGGGAATCACCATTGGCCCCCGGCTGGGCGGGGGTGTTCGTAGGCGGTCAAGAATACAGGCAGGAACGATCCGAAGCTACCATGCAAAAAGGGCCCGAACAGCGGGACGAGACGTCACCCCCCGTGCGCAACCGTCGGCTGGACCTTGAGCACCTGCGTCTCGGCGAACAGCGCCAGCAGCCATCCCCCGGTGTACACCCAACCGCCGATCTGCAACCCTCCCTCTCGCAGGAAATCGACTAGAAAGGCGATCGCGGGCACGCCGGCGCACAGCAGCAGTAACAACGGGACGCGCGTGGCTTTGGTGCCGCGTCCCTGTTGCCAGGTCAGGGCTCCGCCTGTCACCACCAGCGCCACCGCGGCCGCGATCAATCCCGGCCATCCCTCCCGCTTGGTGACCGCGAAGGCGAGGTAGGCGCCCGCGAGGCCGAAGTACACGATCCGCAGCATCGCATGCAGCCCCTGGCTGTGCCGCTCGTGAAACGCGGCCAGCGCAGGGACCAGCGTGTGCAGGACGTAGATGAGCGTCGCGATCACCGGAATCCCGAGCAACAGGATCGTCGGCACGTCGCTCCACACGCTGCTGATCGGGCGGACGTCGCAGCCATATGGGAGGCACAGGCCAGCCGCCAGAATCACTGCTCCGAGTTTTCTCAGCATGGCTAGCTCACTCCGCCCATCAGCCGTCGCACCGGCCTGATCAACACGAACATGATGACCGCTGCGGCAAGGCACACCGCCGCGACCGCGCCGAACAGCACGTCGAGCGGCATCGAGCTGAAAAACCCGGCGGTCCAGCCGGCCAGCTTGTTGCCCAGCGAGTTGCTCAGGAAAAAGACGCCCATCATCAAGCTCACGATGCGTACCGGCGCAAGCTTGGTGACGGCCGACAGACCGACCGGGCTGAGACACATCTCGCCGCATCCGGCAAGGAAGTAGGCGCCCACCAGCCACAACGGGGTCACCTTCACCCCCACTCCGCTCTGCGCCAGCGACCCGGCGGGCACGAGCAGCAGGAACGCGCACCCCGCGAGTAGCAGCGCCACCGCGAACTTGGCGGGGACTGACGGCTGGCGCGGGCCGAGTT
>JBOHST010000257.1:0-6160 GCA_050733375.1 Gemmatimonadales bacterium | reverse complement strand
ATCGTCATCACCAATCCGGACCGGACGTACAACCAGGTCCAACGCCTGGGCAACCCGCTGGTCTCCGAGGTGTTCCTCGCCAAGCGTGACCACGGCTTCCACGGCGCGACCGCCCCAACGATCGACGTGGCGGCGTTCACGCCGATCATCCGCGGCTTTGTGGACAACGTCGCGGGCCGCGACACGACTGTGGGAAAGACGCTCGCTGCGGTGCTGCTGCCCGACGAGCTGATCGTGCAGTCCGACAAGGCGACCAACACCGCCGGCTGGCTCACCTGGGCCCTGGCGAATGGCTGGGGCGGCCGGAAGCTCGACGACGACGTCGTGACCGCCGGCTTGCAGGCCGTGTTTGGGGCGCTGCTCAACCCGAACAACACTTCCCCCGGACTGGCGGACGACAACGTGGACGCGAACGACGTCGCCTTCGGCGCGGCGTTCCCGTACCTCGCCGCCGCTCACTGACCTTTACTCCGAAGAGGGACACGTGCGGGTGCTCCCGAAACGGCCGATCCTGGTAACCCTGTCCGCGGGCCTCGCGCTCGCGGCAGGGTTGCTCGGGGTGTTGGCGCTGCGGCGAGGGGAGGGCGCCCCGCCGGAGCCGGTGCGCGACGAATCGATGATTCGCGAACACAACATCTCGTTTTACGGATGGCGCTTGCGCCGCGACCCCTCGAGCGCCTTCGACCGCGCGCAGCTAGCCGCACTGCACCTGCAGCGTGGGCGGGAGACGGGCGATCCCGAGGACGCGCTGCGTGCGGAAGCGCTGGCTCGCGGCTCACTCGCCGAGCGCGATACGCGCAACGCCCGCGGGTACAGCACGCTCACCTCTGCCCTGATGACCCAGCACCGGTTCGCCGAGGCGCGCGCTGTGGCCGAGCGGCTCGTCGCGCTCGACACAACGAACGTGTCGGCGCGCGCGGTATTGGGAGAGATCCATATGGAGTTGGGGGAGTACGCCGCGGCGCGCCGCCTCTTCGGCGAGCTGTATGCGTGGCGATCCAACCTCGCCGTTGCGCCGCGGCTGGCGCGCTGGCTCGAGCTCCGGGGGCAGACCGAGGAGGCTCGCCGGCTGCTGACCAACGCGCGCGACACGGCCGTGACCCGACCCAAGATGCCGCGGGAGCAGGTGGCATGGTTCCACCTCCGCGTGGGTGACCTCGAGCTGCGCCACGGCCATCTCGGCGCTGCCCGTGCGGCATTCCGCGCCGGCCTCGCCGTGGCTCCCCAGGACGCGCGCCTCCTGTCCGCGATGGCGCGCCTCGAGGTCGCTCGGGGCCGCTGGCGGCGGGCGGTCGAGCTCGGTGAGCGCGCCATCGCGATCGCTCCCGACCCCGCGACCCTGGGTCTGATCGGTGATGGGTACGCGGCCCTTGGAGACTCGGCGCGGGCCGAGGAGTACTTCCACACGATGGAGGTCGTGACCCTGGCGCAGCCGGGCGGCTTCCATCGGGCGTGGTCCCTGTTTCTGCTGGACCACCAGCGCCGCATTCCCGAGGTGCTGGCGCAGGTCGAAGCGGAGATACACAGCAGGCGCGATGTCTACGGGTGGGACCTGCTCGCCTGGGCGTTGCACCAAGCAGGGCGCGATCGCGAAGCGCTTCCCGCCATGACGCGCGCGCTCGCGCTCGGCACCGAAGACGCGATGCTGTTCTATCACCTGGGTACGATCCAGCGAGCGGTCGGTCACCGGGTGGCCGCGAAACGCAGCCTGGCGCGTGCGCTGGCGATCAATCCCACCTTCCACCCGACGCAGGCGCGGGACGCCCGCGCCGCCCTGGAGGCACCCTAGATGTCGGAGTTTCTTGCGTTCGCCGGGCTCGGGTTCCGCCACATCGTGAACTCCGCGGCGGCGGACCACGTCCTGTTCCTCCTCGCCCTCGCCGCCATCTACCGGCCGCGCGATTGGCGTGACGCCCTGTGGGTGGTGACCGCGTTCACGGTGGGGCACTCGATTACGCTGGCCCTGGCGGTCACCAACACCCTGGCGCTTCCTGCCGCATGGGTCGAGTTCCTGATCCCGGTGACCATCGTCGCGACCGGGATCGAGAACCTCCTGGTGCACGACCGCGCGCACACTCTGTGGAGCGGCCGGTATCGACCGGTGTTCTCGGGACTCTTCGGACTGGTGCACGGGGCGGGGTTCGCCAACTACTTGAAAGAGCTGTTCGTCGAGCGGGTGGCCGTGCCGCTGTTCGGCTTCAACGTCGGCATCGAGCTGGGACAGGTGCTGGTGCTGCTTGGCGCGGCGCTCGTGATGCTGGGCGCGGACGCGATGCTGGAGCGGCTGCGGCGCCGCGCTTCGTGGCCCAGCGCGCTGCGGCTGCGCATCGTAAGCGTGTCGGTGGTGGTAATTCTGGTCGCCTCCCGGTGGGCGCTGGAACGGAGCCCCTGGTGAATGCCCTGGTGCCGGTCCTGCTGCTGGCGGCCGCGCCGCAAGCGACGCATCCGCTGCATACCACCCTCACGACCATCGCCTGGGATTCCCGGACGCAAGCGCTTCGAGTGGCCGTCCGGGTGTTCACCCAAGATCTCTCGGACGCCTTGGCTCGCGGAACGGTCGCCGCTCCGGATTCGGCCGCCTGTCGGTACGCGCGCTCGGCGCTCACCGTGCGGGACCGGACGGGGCAATCGCTCGCGGTCGGGAGGTGTACGATCGATCGCACCGGCGACGTGACGTGGATCCGGCTCGAAGTCCCTGCCACGAATCCCACAGGGTTCCGGCTGCTGAGCGCGTTCCTGTTCGAGCTATTCGACGACCAGGTCAACGTCGTGCAGGCAACACTGCGTGGGCGGATGCAGACGCTGCTGTTCACGCGCGGGGACGGTCCGAAACCAATCGCCTGAGCCATCACAGCACTCTGCCGGGGATCCCGACGCACTCCGCTCATTTGGGGCTCAGGGCTCAGCTTCGCGTAGCGCTAGGCGGATGGCTCGAGATCGAAACCGCGCACGCGTCGGGCTACCTGGTGGATGACACCCTCCCGGTGCGGACGAGCCCCTTGGTGGACGACGACGGTGCGACTCGGGTGGGAGGGGCGAGTGGGCAGGGCGCTGACCGGCGACGTCAGTCGTTTTCCGCAGCTCTTCGTAATCCCGCGTCGTCGCACGACTTACCCGGGAGGACCGACGCCGCCTTGACACTCCACGCGACGGGCGTATCTCTAGCTCGAACAGGAGGTTGCGGCATGGACGCGCCCGAGTTCCAGCGGCTAGCCGAAATCGAGGTGGATCTCGTGAAGCCGGATCGGAGCGGGTTCACCCTGACCGGTCAGGGCGCCGATCGCGCCGAGTACCGGCTCGACGTCCATTTCGATATGCCCCTCGACGCCCGGACGAGGGCCGTGCTGGGCGAGCTGCTTGCCCAATCCGAGCTGAAGATCTGGCGCCGACCGCAGTCGGCGCGCGCTACCCCGCCGCAGCGTCGTGACCGGGCTCACCGGACCCCGCGCCGGCGCGTCACCGCTGACTGACCCAACCGGGCCTATCCTGGGAACCCTGGTCGGAGCAGGCGGCACGTGTATTGCTTCAGTCGAGAGGAGCCGATGATCACCTCCCGCTCGCGCGCACTGGCCGTCGCCATCGCGTGCGTGATGCTCGCCGCCTGCGCCTCGGGCGGTGCCCGCACGGCGTCACTCAGCCCGGCCGACCTGGCCGCGCTCGAGGCACAACGCGCCCAACACCCGACCGACCCCGACCTGAATCTGCGGCTCGCCAAGGCGTACGTCGCGGCGAACCGATTCCCCGAAGCCCGAGCGGCCCTGGGTAACGTGCTGTTGCAGCAACCCGAGAACCGCGTGGCCCGCGCCTATCTCGGGTTCACCTACGAGGGGCTGCAGCAGTTCGACTCGGCGCGCGCAGTCTACGGCGCCTTGCTAACCGGGAACCCCGGCGGAGAAGTGAGCCGGCTCCTCAACGGGAGGCTCGCACTGCTCGCTCGCAAGGAGCTGCACGCGTCCGCTCGGGCGGCGCTGGCGCAGGAGGCCGAGTTGGGCCGCACGCCGCCCGACCCGACCACCGTCGCCGTGTTCCCGTTCCGCTATACCGGCCAGGATTCCACGCTGCGCCCGCTGGAGCGCGGACTCGCGGCGCTCGTCGTGAGCGACCTCTCGCACGTGCGCAGCCTGCGCCTCGTCGAGCGTGAGCGGCTGCAGGCGCTGCTCGACGAGATGCAGCTCACCTCCTCGGGCCGCGTCGATCCGGCCACCGGCGCGCGCTCCGGTCATTTGGTGGGCGCGGGCCAGGTGGTGCAGGGCCAGTTCCAAGAGGGGCCGAACGCCGGGGTACGCCTCGACGCGGCCATGGTTCGCGCCACGGACGCGCAGGTGGCCGCGACGGGGTCCGGGCAGAATCAGCTGAGCCTGTTGTTCGATTTGGAAAAATCGGTGGTGTTCCAGCTGCTCTCCAAGATGGGTGTTCCGCTCACTCCCGCCGAGAGCATCGCCATCAGCGAGCGCCCCACGCGCGACCTGCAGGCGTTTCTCCTCTACAGTCGAGGACTCGAAGCGCAGGATCGCGGCGATTTCGCCGCGGCGAGCGTGAGTTTCCGCGCCGCCGCGCGACGCGATCCGAGCTTCCAGGCCGCTGCCCAGCAGGCGCAGTCGAGCGAGGCGGCGCAGTCCGCCGGCGGTACGGGAGATGCGGACATCGCGACTATCGTCGCTGGCGGCACACCAGCTCAGGCTTCGAGCCTGGCGTCCAACTCGCTGACCCTCGCCATCAACAACGCGGTCCCGAGCGGCGCCTCGATCGTGGATATCACCCCCACCACGGGATCGTTTACGCCGCCCGCGCGACCCGATCCGGTGTGCGAGGTCGCAGGGTGCCAGGGGCCGGGCGGCACTCCGGGCCTGATCGGCACCATCATCATCATCATCCGGCGCCCCTAGAGACGGCCATGCATACTCGACTCGTTCTCCTGGCGATGGGCGCCGGCGTTACGCCGCTCGCGGCGCAAGGATCCACGGCGCTGTACACGCGCTGGAACACGCTCGCGGGATTCGAATACCAGCGCTACGGCTTCAGCGATAGCGTCGGCGCCAATGGCGTGACCAGCGTGTCGCAGTGGAGCATCCCACTGGTGCTGGTAGCGCCAATCGGTCGTCAAATGTCGGTCGACGTGACGACCCACCTCGCGCATAACTCGGTCACGGGATCCACAACCCAGACCTTCACCGGACTGACCGACACCCAGCTGCGGCTGCTCTATACGCTGGGTCGCGATCGCGCCGTTGCCTCCCTGTCGGTCAACTTGCCGACCGGAACGCATTCGTTCTCGACCACCGAGTTCGCCGTGTCCAGCTCGATGAGCTCGCCGTTCCTCTCGTTTCCGGTCAGCAGCCTGGGGAGCAGTTTCGCCGTGACCGGCGGCCTCGCCTACGCGGTTCCCGCCGGTGGGTGGAGCCTGGGGATGGCCGGCAGCGTGCGGTATGCGTCCAGCTACGAGCCGTTCAGCGATCAACCGATCACCTACAGCCCCGGCCTGGAAGCGCGGTTACGCGTAGGCGCCGATCGGCTCATCGGGCAGCGCGCGCGGCTGCTGCTGGGTGCGACCTACAGCACGTTTTCCACCGATCAGTTCACGGGAACGGGCGTTGTGAGCGGCTGGTTCAACCCCGGCCCTCGGTTTATCGCCGACGTGGGATACACCTACACGTGGGGTCGCACCACCCTCGGCGTGGGCGTCTGGGATTTCTATCGGGCAGCGGGGAGCGACGGCAGCACTTCGAGCGTGGACACCAGGGAGAACGTGTTCAACGCGGAGCTACGGGTGGGGCACCAGTTGTCGCCGCGTCTCGTGCTCGAGCCGTTGGTGGCATTCCGGCACTGGAGCCCGAGCGGCGTCAGCGGCGGCCGGCTGTACACGTTCGGCGCAAACGTCCGCATCGGCATCAGCGATCAATTCTCGGCCACGGCCACGGCGCGGTTCGGTCCCGGCTGGGTATACGACCTTAAGCCAGGCGGCGGCGGCAAGACGGACCTGACCGCCACCGGCCTGTCGGTATTGGTGCGCTATCAGCGGTAAGTGAACGTCGGGCGTCGCAATTCTTGACGGTCCCCGGGGTGGGTAGTAGGTTGGCGCGACCTTCAACGGGAGTGACGCGCCCGAATGCCAGCTGAACTCGGCGGATCGCAGATTTCCTCGCTGCTCGAGGCTCTGCCG
>JBOHST010000256.1:0-2788 GCA_050733375.1 Gemmatimonadales bacterium | reverse complement strand
GCAGGAGTAGTGCGCGAAGTGGTGCGCGCGGTCGCGATCGCCGCGCTCCCCAAGGCCCCGCCAATCGTCGAAGGGATCATCAACTTCCGCGGCGCCCTCGTCCCGGTGCTGGACATTCGGCAGCGGTTCAGGCTACCCCCGGCCCCGCTAGCCCCTGAGCAGCACCTCATCATCGCCAAAACTGACAGCCGACTCGTAGCGCTGCGGGTGGATCGCGCCCTCGACCTGGTTGTCGTCGATCAAGACGCCATCGAGTCGGCAGCCCGTGTGGCTCCCGGCACAGAGTACGTGGCTGGGATCGCCAAGTTGACGGACGGCCTGCTCGTCATCCACGATCTCGAGAGCTTTCTTTCTTTCGAGGAGGCCGGGCAGGTGGATGCCGCCGTCGTCGGCCTAATGGCGGCCGGAAAGCCGGGTGAACAGCGGACCGGCGCGTCCTCCCCGCAACGAAAAGCGAAATGGTGACCCCGGGCGCGAGTCTCCCACGGCCATTCGTCGTGGCGGCTGGGGAATTCGTGCGTCAGCGCACCGGGCTGGTCTTCCGCGAGGCGCGTGGTTCGGACTTCGAAGCCGGGCTCGATCGAGCCATGCGTCGGACCAGGCTGACCGAGCCGGAGGTCTATCTCGCCCATCTCGACGCCCAGCCGGCGCTCCTCGACGACCTGGTCGGGGAGGTCACGGTCGGCGAAACCTATTTCTTTCGGGAGCCCCGGCAGTTCGCGGTAATCCGAGACGAGGTGCTACCAGACTTGGTGTCGCGCCGGTGGCGCGACTATCCGCTGCGCATCTGGAGCGCCGGGTGCGCGACGGGGGAGGAGGCATACACGCTGGCGATCGTGTTGCACGAACAGGGACTCGCCGCCGTGCACGTGGTGGCCACCGATTTGGCGCGCACGGCTCTGTCTCAGGCTCGCCGGGCCGCCTACACGCGATGGTCCTTGCGCGGGGTGCCGAACCACGTCGTCCGAAGCTATTTCGAGCAAGCGGGCGACCGTTTCGCGCTGGCGCCGGCGATCCGCGACACGGTCGACTTTCGCTACCTGAACCTCGCCGAGGACACGTATCCCTCGCTTTCGACCGGCATCTGGGGGATGGACCTGATTCTCTGCCGCAACGTCCTGATCTATTTCGACGAGGAGACGGTCGCCCGGGTGGCCCGTCGTCTGATTGATTCGCTCAGCGACGATGGCTGGCTCCTGCTCGGCGCCTCCGACCCCCCGTTCGGGGATCTGGTCCCATGCGACGTCGTGGTCACCGATGCCGGGCTCGCCTATCGGCGGAGCGGTCACGGCGCACGACCACCAGCGACTCCCGTTGCGACCACCCCCTTCGTCCTGCCGCCACTCCCCGAGGCCGCCGCACTGGAACAACCACCACATCTTCTGGTTCCCGTCGCGACGCATGCCCCGGTCCCGGTTGCTCCGGAGCAGGAAGCACCTGCCGATCTGGCCGCTGCCGCCCGCTCGTATGCCGAGCGGGACTATGAGCGCGCAGCGGAGCAGGCGAGCCGATTGGTGCAGCGCAATGGTAGTGGCCCTGCGCCGTGGGTCGTGCTGGTGCGGGCGCTCGCGAACCGGGGGGAGCTGGAAGCGGCGGGCCGCGCCTGCGCCGCCGCGTTCGACCGCCATCGCACGTCCGCGGAGCTCGCCTACCTTCACGCGGTGCTGCTCGCTGAGGCGGGTCGCCACGCCGATGCCGTGGCGGCCGCGCGCCGCTCGCTCTATCTCGACCGCGGGCTCGTGGTGGCGCACCTGGCGCTGGGCGGGGCGCTGGCGCGCCTGGGGGACACCGAGGGCGCCCGCCGCTCCGCCCAGAACGCTCGGCGGCTGCTCGCTGGCATGCCGCCCGATGCGATCGTGCCGGCCTCTGATGGCGAGCCCGCGAGTCGCCTCGCCGCAATGGCACAGGTGCAGCTACAGCTCCTGAAGGAAGCAGCAGCCTGATGACCGTACGCCGAAATGTGGCTCGAAGGCCGGTGGACTGGGGCGAGGTCCGGAGCCGCCTGGAGGCGGCGGGCCGAACGCTGTCCGGAGCGACGAGCACTGCGCCGGAGCAAGTGCGCGCCGTGCTGGAAGAGCGGGCCCGGGCGCTGGCTCGGCCCGTGCGGACGCCAGCCCCCAGGGATGAGCTCGAGGCGGTCATTGTTGCGTTGGCTAACGAGCGTTACGCGATCGAGTCGCGCTATGTGTTCGAGGTGTTCCGGCTGGTGGATCTGTCGCCGCTGCCCGGCGCAAACCCCCCGGTCTTCGGCGTGACGGCGTGGCGGGGGGAGTTGCTCACGATCCTCGACTTCCGGGGAGCCTTGGGTCTGTCGGTCGCCGCGCTCAACGACCTGAGCCGCGTGATCGTGTTAGGGCAGGATCGGCCGGCCTTCGGCATTCTGGTTGACGCGGTGCATGGACTGGTCACGCTCTCGGACTCGGAGGTGCGGGAGCCGCCGGAAGGCATCGCCGCAAAGCGAGAGTACCTGCGCGGCGTCACCGCCGACGCGGTGCTCGTGCTCGAAGCCACGAAGCTGTTGCAGCTCCATGGATGAGGGGGAGTCTATGCACTGGACGGTGAGCCGCCGGATCATGACAGGGTTCGCGGTGGGTCTGAGCTTGGTGGTTGTCGTGGCGGTGGTGGGCGTGGTGGCGCTGCGGGGGGCTTCGGGGGCCTGGCGAACGGCCCTGGATCAAGAGCGGCGCACCCTCGTCCCGGCGCTCATGGCTCAGGCCGAATTCCGACGCGCCATCCAGGACTATCTGGGATTCCTCATCCGACCCAACGAAGCAGAGCTGCGCAGCCG
>JBOHST010000255.1:0-3078 GCA_050733375.1 Gemmatimonadales bacterium | reverse complement strand
AGGCTGTGATCCGGTTCGCCGGAGACTCGGGCGACGGGATGCAGGTCACGGGCTCCCAGTTCACCCTCGAGACCGCCCTCGCCGGCAACGACCTCGCGACCTTCCCGGATTACCCGGCTGAGATTCGCGCCCCCACCGGCACGACCTACGGCGTTTCCGCATTCCAGATCCACTTCGGGGCGACCGACGTGCTCACCGCGGGCGACGAGGTCGACGTGCTCGTCGCGATGAACCCCGCCGCCCTCACCATGAACCTCGACGACCTGCGTCCGGGCGGGACGCTGGTGGTCGACACCGCGGCATTCACGGAACGCAACCTCACCAAGGCCGGCTACGGCGCGAATCCACTCGACGACGATACGCTCACGGCGTATCGCGTGCTTCAGGTGGACGTCACCCGGCTCACCGCGGAAGCGGTGAAGCCGTTCCCCATCACCTCGCGGGATGCGCATCGCTGCCGCAATATGTGGGCGCTCGGTCTGATGCTCTGGATGTACGAGCGCGACCGCCAGGCAACGGTGGAATGGCTGACGCGGAAGTTCGCGGCGCAGCCGGACATCGCCCGCGCCAACGTGGCGGCGCTCAACGCCGGGCATGCGTTCGGTGAGACCGCCGAGCTGCCCAGCCACATCGCGGCCTACACCGTGGCGCCGCACCCGGCGACACCCGGCGTGTACCGGACCATCAGCGGCACCGAGGGCATCGCCTGGGGATTGCTCGCGGGATTGCAGGCGGCGGGGCTCGAGCGCATGCTGTTCGCGTCCTACCCGATTACGCCCGCCTCCGCCATCCTGCACACCCTGGCGGGCTTCAAGGCGTACGGCGTGGTGACGTTTCAGGCGGAGGACGAGATCGCCGCCATCTGCTCGGCCATCGGCGCCGCCTATGCCGGCGCGCTCGGCGTGACGTCCTCCTCGGGACCGGGGATCGCGCTCAAAACCGAGGGCCTGGGCCTCGCCATCGCCACCGAGCTGCCGCTCATCGTCATCGACTCGCAGCGCGCCGGTCCCTCGACGGGGATGCCGACCAAGACTGAGCAGTCCGACCTGTTCCAGGCGGTGCTCGGCCGCAACGCCGACGCCCCACTCCCGGTGATCGCCGCCGCCACGCCGGGCGACTGCTTCGAGGTCGCGATGGAGGCGGTGCGGCTCGCCACCCGGTACATGACACCCGTCATCCTGTTGTCGGACGGCTATCTCGCCAACGCCGCCGAGCCATGGCGGATCCCGGACGTCGCCGCGCTGCCGCGCTTCGCGGTGCGGTTCCGGACCGACCCCCAGGACTTCCATCCATTTGTGCGGGACCCGGTGACGCTGGCGCGCGCGTGGGCGCGTCCCGGCACGCCGGGGCTCGAGCATCGCATCGGCGGTCTCGAGCGGAGCGATGACTCGGGGCACATCTCCTACGATCCGGATAATCACGAACGGATGACCAAGACGCGCGCGGCGAAGATCGCGGGGATCGCGCGCGACATCCCCCTGCAGACGGTGGCGCTGGGGGAAGACCGCGGAGCGCTCGCGGTCGTGGGGTGGGGCTCGACCTACGGCGCGCTGCATCAGGCGGTGAAACAGGTCCGCTCCGATGGGCTGGCGGTGTCGCACATTCACGTGCGCCACCTCGCGCCGTTCCCATCGAATTTGGGCGAGCTGCTGAGACGCTTCGACCACGTGCTGGTGCCCGAGCTGAACAACGGTCAGCTGGTTCAGCTGTTGCGCGCCGCGTACCTCGTGCCGGCCGAAGGCCTCAACCAGATCACCGGCAAGCCGTTCAAGGTGTCGACGGTCGTGCTCGCGATCCAGGAGCGGCTCGGTCGCAACGGAGACTGCGGATGACCGCCACGCTCCGGCCGCCCCAGGTGACCCCGCTTGCCCCGAAGGACTTCGCGTCCGACCAGGAGGTACGCTGGTGCCCGGGGTGCGGCGACTACGCGATCCTCAAGGCGGTGCAGAAGGTGCTCGCCGACGTGGGAGCGCGGCGGGAGAAGACGGTGTTCGTGTCGGGGATCGGTTGCTCGTCGCGCTTCCCGTATTACGTGGCGACCTACGGGTTCCACACGATCCACGGGCGGGCGCCCGCGGTGGCGACCGGCGTGAAGCTCGCGAACCCGGAGCTCGACGTCTGGCTGATCACGGGGGACGGCGACGGTCTCTCGATCGGCGGCAATCATCTGCTGCACGTGCTGCGGCGCAACGTGGATTTACAGGTCGTTCTGTTCAACAACGAGATCTACGGACTCACCAAAGGTCAATACTCACCCACGTCGCGGCGCGGCACCAAATCGCCCTCCACGCCCGGCGGCTCGCTCGACAACCCGGTCTCGCCGTGCGCGTTCGCGCTCGGGGCGGGCGCGCGGTTTGTGGCCCGCTCGGTCGATACCCTGCAGCCGCATCTGGTCGAGGTGTTGAAGCGGGCGCACGCGCACGCCGGCGCCTCGTTCGTCGAATTGTTCCAGAACTGCGTCGTCTACAATGACGGGGTGTTCGACGCATTCACCGAGAAATCGGTTGCCCTCGATCAGCAGCTGCACGTCGCCCACGGCCGCCCGCTGCGCTTCGGACCGGACGGCCGACGCGGTCTGCGACTCGTGCCTGGCAAGCTCGAGCTCGAAATCGTGACGGTGGGGGAGGGGGAGGGTGGTGTGCCCGAGAGCGGGCTTTTGGTGCACGACGAAACGAATCGCGGGCTCGCCAACCTGCTGGTCGGGTTACAGCCGCCCAGCTTCCCGATGGCGCTGGGGGTGATCTACTGCGACCCGGCCGCGTCGTACGAGCGGGATGTGTACGACCAGCTGGCGGCGGCCGGCCCGGCGGGCAGTCTGGATGAGCTGTTAAAGAAGGGGAGGACGTGGAGGGTCTAGCCCTGCACCCCTTCCCGCAACCCACGTTTCCACTACCTCCACGAGCTGCGGCAGCAGCGCCTCGATCTTCTCCCGCTCTGCGTCGGTGAACGGAGACAAGACGAAGTCCTCCCACGGCTCGCCCGTGGGGAGCGGGCCGACGCCGATGCGCAGACGGGCGTAGTCCTGCGACTGCAGGGCCCCTTCAATGCTCTTGAGCCCGTTGTGTCCCCCGGCGGAGC
>JBOHST010000254.1:0-7328 GCA_050733375.1 Gemmatimonadales bacterium | reverse complement strand
GGGTGTGCGCTCCGATCGCGAGCCGCGCGAGGGCGCGATAGCGCCGGGTGGCGGGGTTGCGGAAGCGATGGGCCTCGTCGACGATAAGCAAACGGGCGCGACCGGCGGTTCCGGTGGAAAGACGGGGGGGTCTGGGGCGATAGACGCTGCGGCTCAAGGCTTCGTGCGTGATGATCCCAGCGTGATAGCCGATTCGATGGAGCAGCGCCCTCCATTGGAGAACCAGGACGGCGGGGACGACGAGTGTGCAGGGCGTGTCGCGCCCTTGTGCCGCCGCCAAGGCGACGAACGACTTCCCCAATCCCACCGCGTCGGCCAGCACGGCCCCGCCGTAGCGTGCCAGGATCGCGAGCAGGCGTTCGCAGGCGGGGACCTGGTGCGCCGCGAGCCACGGCGGCGTGCGCGGCGGTAGCGGCGGGAGGTCGAGCAGGGCGCGCGCCGCTGCCCGGCAGACGACCGCCGGCGGTGTCTCGGGTCCCGGCGTGACGAGGAACGCGAGCGGCTCATCGGGTGCCCGCAGCGCCTCAGCGAGGACTCGGGACCAGGCGCTCGAGCACGCGGCGATCGTTAGCATCGAGCCGGAACAACTCGGCGGTCAGCGCATCGGCGGGCTCCCGCCGCCGGCCGTACTCGACCAGCACGCTCCAGGCGCGATCGTCGGTTGGCGGCAACGGCAACCCTGCCACCACACGCGCGTTGAAGCGGCGGAATCCGCCGCGCGCCGCATCCGCGGCAAGGCGCGCCAGGGCGGTGCACCAGCGCGTGTTGAGCAGCGCGGCGAGCGCGTGCGCGTCGTCGACGGTTCGTGTGGCGAGGCCGTACACGGTGTTCAGCGGCACGATGTCGGGCGGCGGAACGACGGCGGTGAGCTCCCGCGCCAGGTCGGCCCACAGCACTCGGTACGGGGCGGTTCCGAGTCCGGTCCGGAACAGCTGCCAGGGCGGCCCACCGTGGTAGTCCGTGCGTCGTCGCAGGCGGGCAGCGTGGGGCTGGAGCCGTTCCGCGAGCGGTCCCGGGAGCCGCTCCAACGGCCGGCCGGCGGCGTCGTGGGTCCACAGCACGAACGCGCGCGGCGCCGCGCGCCAGCGACCGACGTCGCGGCCGCGGACCACGGGCCGCGTCCCTGGGATCGGCTCGCGCACGACGAAGATCTCATCAGCTCCCGTCTTCACGCCCAACCGGGGCGTCCACCGCTCGCCGAGTGGCTGGCATTCGCGGTGCAGTCGGCGGGCGACGACGCCTGCGTCGGGGACGAGCACCCAGGGCCCCTGCGCCTGGAGTGAGCGCTGGGGCAGCCACTCCGTCGCCTGCCCAGGCCCCAGCGTTCGCGAAACCGCCGCACCCGCCTCGGGGTCGCGACGCGCTGCGACCAGCACCATCGGGTAGACCGCGGCGCCGAATGCCTCACCCGCCGAAGCGTCGTCGAGTGGTGCGACACGCTCCAGCCGCGTCGCGTCTGCGAGGCGCCGTCGCAACGGCTCGGCGTAGCCCGATGTCGCGAGTTTGGCGGGAACGAGCAGGGCGACCACCCCGCCCGGGGCGGCGAGCTCGAAGGCGCGCTCACAGAACGCCACCGACAGGTCGGGCAAATGGGCGAACCGTCCCGCCCCCGGACGCCACGTCGCATAGCGGTAGGCCAGCGTCTCGCGCACGCGCGCGGGAAGCCGCTCGCCGCGCACCCACGGCGGGTTCCCGAGGACGACGTCGAACCCGCCCGCCTGCAGCAGGTCGCTGAAATGCGATTCGACGCTGAAAAATGGCGCGCCGCCGTCGCGCCTCAACCGGCGCAAGGCGTCGCGCAGCTCGGCGCGCGCCAGCCGCAGCCGGCGCAGCCACGCGCGCTGGCTGGGACGGAGACCTTGCCGGCGACCGAACAGATCGCGGCTCTTGGCCGCCAGCAGCAGCTCGTGGATCTGTCGCTCCAGGGCCGCGCGAGCCCGCGCGTAAAGCGCCCCGGCAAGCTCTGCTTCCGCCCGCGCGAGCTCGCGCGCGGCCTCCACCTTCGATCGCCCCGACAGGAAGAACAGGCGGCGTCGGCGCTCGGCGAGCGACGCGGTCTCGCGCGCCGCAGCCCCAGCCTGTGCCCGGTTGCCCGCGAGCGTAGCCGCCACGGTGTACGGATCGAGCAGCGCATCACCCTGCCGCAGGTGGCCGTCGAGATTGGGCAGCGGTGCCACTGCGGCGGCATCGGTCGCGCTGTCGTCGGCGACCAGGGTGAGCCACAGTCGCAGCTCGGCGAGCCGGACCGCCGTCGGCGACACGTCCACGCCGTACAACGACTGCGCGATGATTTCCCGCTTGAGCGCCGGCGTGTCGCGCTCCCCCGCGCACGCGCGCAACCGCGCGATCTCCTCGAGGGCTCCCAGCAGAAATGCGCCCGAGCCGGCGGCTGGATCGAGCACGGCGAGTCGGCGGAGGTCGGGCGGGTCGGGTGGCGGTTCGCCCAAATAGACCCAGCGCTCGGCGTCGGCGCGTGAGATTCCCGAGCGGTGCACCAGCACCGCGGCGAGCGCCGCGCGGACAATCTCCCGCACCAGCTCCGCGGGCGTGTAATAGCAGCCGCTGGTGCGCCGCTCACCCGGATCCATCACCCCTTCGAACACGCGTCCGAGCATGTCGGGGGCGACACGCGCGTCCGCCTCCCCCTCGCGTATGGAGAAGTGGAACCGCTCGAACAATTCATCGAATGCATCGCGCCAGTAGGCATTGCTCCATACGACCGGCCCGATGCGGCGCTCGAGCGCGGTCGGCTCGAACAGTCCGCCATTGAGAAACGGCAGGCGGCCCAGCGCGCGCACCGCAGTCGATCGGTCGGCACTTGCGCGGTTGAGGGCGCCGAAACAAAGTGGATGCAGGGCGGCGCGATGGAAGTGCCGGCGGCGGGCCAGGGCGTGGTCGAGCAGCCGCGACAGGTAGCGCCGGTCGCCGTCCAGCCAGCCCTTCTCCTGCACGAAATAGAGAAACAGCACCCGCGTCAGCACCGTGAGCGCGAGCGCGTGCCGCTCGGCGCGACTCAAGGAACCCGCGAGCCCCCCGGTAAAGCGCTCCAGGGTGGAACGGAATGCGCGGAAGAAGCGAGCCGTGACCGCCTCGCTCGCCAACGCCTCCCCGACGCGCAACGACAGGGCGAGTGCGGATTCACCGGGACGTGGCGACAGCCGCTCGAGCGTGGCGAGGGCGACCGCGCTCGGCTGCTGCAACGCCACCGACGTGAGTCGCACGGCCAGGCTGCCGGCGACGGTGGCGCGCCAGGCCCCGAGAGCGAGCCGGGGGGGCGTCCCGCCCAGCCCGCAGGCCAGTCCCCGCTCGGCTCCCCCCGCAAGCCGCCGCGCGGCGGCTCGAACGGCGTGCTCCGGCTCATCGGCCGCGAGCGCCACGACGCGAAACGCCTCGTGACGGGCAACCAACGCCGCGGCGCTGATCCCGGCGCGGATGACCTCGTCGGAACCGAGCCAGGGCCCGGGTGGAACGGTCTCCCACGCCGACTGGTAGCCGAGCACGCGAAACAAGTCGCGAAGATCGGAGATCTGCTCGGTGCGGGTGAGAAGCTCCCGAAGCACCACGGGCCCCTCGGTTCGAAGGGCCCCAAGATGTGATGGACCGCGTCGAAGCCCGGTACCGGAGTGTTGCGGAAGGGATCGGATTACTTCATACCGCGACGACCAGCGGGGGGCGGCGCGTTCCCACGCCGCCCCCCGCTGTTCGGTCCGGTCGCGGCTACGACGCTTTGCGGATCCGGATGCTGCCGTTCACCGTGGTGAGATTCAAGGTGCGCCCGCCGTTGCCGATGGTGCCGCGCAGGTGCCGCGGACCGAGTCGGCCCGTCACGGTGAGCGGGAAGTCGGTGTCGAGATCGCCGTTCACCGTTTCGGCGCGGACTTCCGTGTTGACGCCCGCGGGCAGGGTGAGGGTGATGCCGCCGTTGACGGTGGTGAATTCCGCCTCGCCCACCCAGTCGGCGCGCCCGAGCGTCGCGCTGACCGATCCGTTCACGGTGCTCGCCTCGGCGAGTCCGCTGGTCGAGACACGCACGCTGCCGTTCACCGTGCTGGCTTCCACGTCGCCTCGCAGGCCCTCTGCCTCCATCTCGCCGTTCACGGTCTGACCGGAGAAGACGACCCCCGCAGGAACGCTGACAGTGAAGTTCACGTTGACGTCGTTGTTCTCGGTGCTCGAGGACCAGTGGCGGCCGGACTCGCAGCCGTTCTCACGGCGCGCGTTCCGCCCCGTGGGATAAACCGCGCAGATCGTCACGCCGTCTTCAAAGGGAACGACCTCGATCCGTACGTCGTCGGGATCGCTGCGCCGCCCCGTCTTGCGGGCCGTGACCTCGATTTGGGTGCCGGTGGCGAGCGTGGCGCGAATGTCGCCGCTCACGCCCTTGATCTCGAGCCGCTTTCCCTGGGCCAGCGACCCGGTCCAGTGAAAATCTTGGGCCGCTGCCGGCGTGCCACTGAGCATAGCCGCCGCGAGCAGCGCGAGGCTGCCGCATAAAGGGATCCGCATCGCGTACTCCTACTCTGGTTGGTGAATCTGCCCGGGCCGGCACAGGTTGATGCTGCCGTCGAACGACTCAAGCTCCAGTCGCGCGCTGCCCGAGCCGAGGGTAAAGGTGAAACGGTGTTTCGTCTTGTGCTTGAGAGTGAGGGGGAAGCACGAGTCGAAACTGCCGCTGAACGTGGCCACCGACACGGTCACATTGGCCCGCTCAGGCACCGACACCGAAACGCTGCCGTCGTGGGTCGTGAGCCGGTAGCGGCCGCCGTCTTTGATCGTGCCGTCGTACTCGATGCTCCCGTCGACGGTGCTCGCATCCACGTTCTCCGATTCGATGCCGAGCAAGGTGATACTGCCGTCGACCGTCTCGATCATCATGTCTCCGCTGATGTTCCGCGCCTCGATGCTGCCGTCGACGCTGTTCAGCTCGATGTGTCCGCGGGCACCTTCGAGGGTGATTTCGCCCTCCACGGTGCGTAGCGAAATGTCTCCACTCCCGCCCACGACGCGCACCGACCCCTCTACGGTTTCAACCGAGACCGCCGCCTGGGTCCCTTCGATCGTGACCTCGGCCCCTGGGGACCCCGAGATGGCCAATGGCAGCCAGACGGGCACCAGGATCTCATAGTCCACGAGGGCGGGACCGTACCGGCCGGAGGCGTTCACGCTGACCACGGACCCTTCAGTCGAGATCATGATCTGAGCGCGGCTCGAGTGGCTCGCCTTCACGCGAACGGAATTCTGCCGCCAGGTCTTCACGGCGACGACGCCGCCGAAGTCCGTGACCCCGAGTCGCTGGCCCTGTCGGACCGCGAACGTGGTATCGGTTTCGCCCTGGTACAGCGCCAGGGTTGCGACGGCTGCCAGTACGGGCAGCATGGAGGCTCCTCTCCTCTATGTCCGAGCGGAGGCGATGCGATTCGCCTGCCGCAGGAAGTCGAATTTGCGCCGATACGTATCGGCGAGGTGATGGTTCAGATACGCACTGCCGGGGTCGGACGCGAGCGCCCGTGTCGCCTGGGCGATTGCCGAGTCGATCACCGCGAGACTGCGTTCCAGGCTCGCCACCGTCAGGGAGTCGAGCCGCCCGGTGCGTCTGCCGTCGGCCAGAGCAGCGCGCAGCTCGCTGACCGCGATGTCGGAGCTCTTCTCCACCTTCGGCATCCATTTGGCGAGCTGCGGCGTCGCCGGCGCGACCTGGGTCGGGCGCGCAACCGGTTCGGACAGCGGCCGCAGCGCCAGCCACGCCGCCCCGGCGGACGCGGCGACTAGGCCGATACTGGCCGCGATCAGCTGGGGCACGGTGAATGAGAAGCGACGTTCCTTGTTCCGTCGCCGCGCCGTGAACTCGTCGGTCGTCAGGCCGATGCGGCCGGCGATACCGGGCCAGAGGTCGGTCGTCGGCGGCCGGTCTTCGAGCGCCCCCGCGCGTGTCACGACCCGCCGCAGCGCGGTGAGGGTGGCCGCGCACGCGGAGCAGGCGCTGAGGTGCGCCGTGAGCTCGGCACGCTCGCGCTCGCCAAGCTCGCCGTCCACGTATTCCGACAGTCGGTCACTCCACTGGTCGCTCATGATCATTCCTCCTTCGTCCTCCAGCACTCACGTCTTCCAGTCCTACCGATCCAGGTGCTTCCGCAACGCCATCCGTGCGTGATGTAGCTGTGACTTCGATGTCCCTGCGACGATGCCCAGCAGCTTGGCGATCTCCTCGTGGCGGTACCCCGCCACATCGTGCAGCAGGAACACTTGGCGCGAACCATCGGGGAGCCGGCCAATCGCTTTCTCGAAATCCAGCGTGTGCTCCGGCATCTCGTTGCGTGACGCCACCGTCTCGAGCGGCGAATCGTCCGCCGCATGCCGGCCGCGCTCGACGCCGAGCGTCTTGCGCCGGGCCAGCACCACGTTCACCGCGAGCCGGTGCAGCCAAGTTCCGAACGCCGCCTCGCCACGGAACGTGTGCAATTTCTCCCAGGCACGGACGAACACATCTTGCGTGACGTCATCCGCCTCGTCGCTGTCGAACATCCGACGGACCAGGCTGTGGATGCGGGAGACTTGGCCGCGGTACAGTCGTTCGAACGCGCGGCCGTCGCCGCTCTGCGCGAGCGCTACGTCCGCCGTTTCCGCGTCCGTTGCCGCCGTCGTCCTGTCCGTCGTCAGAGTCAGCACTCCGAGGCCTGGTCAACCGGTTCGTATCATTGGATAGATAAAGAAGGCGCCAAGGTTGCAGAGTGAACAGGGCCCGTATATTGATCCCTGCCATGGCGCCAACCCTTCCCGCCGTCCTGGGTATCGGGCTCGTGCTCGGGTTCCGACACGCGTTCGAGCCCGACCACCTTGCCGCCGTTTCGACCCTGGCCACCCGCCAGGGCTCGGTGTTTGCCGCCTGCCGTCTGGGGCTCGCCTGGGCGTTGGGGCACACCGCGAGCGTCGGCGCGGTGGTGCTCGCCATCATCATGGCCGATGTGCGTTTCCCACCGTCGCTCTGGCCCGCCGCCGCCGTCGTCGTCGGACTGTTGCTGATCGGCCTCGGGGGGGCCGTCATTCTCCGCTATGCGCGCGGCCGCTGGCATCTGCACGTGCACAGTCACGGACCCGAAGCGGGGACGCACCTGCATCTGCACAGCCATGCCGGCGGGCACTCGCACGTGCACGGGCATCCGAGCGGCGACGCGCAGCGGTCGCTCGGTTTCGGCCTGTTGCACGGACTCGCGGGGAGCGCGGCGATCCTGGTCCTGCTCGTGGCGGCCGCGCCGACGCGCGTGGCCCAGCTCGCCTACTTCAGCGCGTTCGGGGCAGGGACGGTGCTCGGCATGCTGGCGGTGTCGGCC
>JBOHST010000253.1:0-13192 GCA_050733375.1 Gemmatimonadales bacterium | reverse complement strand
GCACCACATCGAAACCGCGCAGCACTTCGAGCGCGTTGGCCGACGTGAGGCGTGTGTCGAACGTCTCGAGGCGAACATGCGGATTCAGGTCCGCCAGGCGAGCCCGCGCGGAGTCCAGTTTCGACGTCCCCACGCCGCCAGTGCCGTGCAGCACCTGGCGCTGCAAGTTCGATGGATCCACCACGTCGAAGTCGACCAGCCCAAGGGTTCCCACGCCCGCGGCCGCAAGGTAGAGGGCGGCCGGCGAGCCCAGCCCACCCGCGCCCACCACCAGGATCCGCGCCGCCCGGAGTCGTGCCTGGCCCTCGGGCCCGACGTGCGGCAGGACGAGGTGGCGGGAGTAACGGATCAGCTCGTCGTGTGACAGCGGAGGCGTCGCGGGGGCGGACGGCGCCGGGATGACCTGCATGGGCGGAATATGGAAACGCCCGACTCCGGATTCAATGGCCGTCCGCGTCGGATCCTTGCACGGGCCGTGAACGCTCCAGTCTCGGGCTCAGGCCAAGTCCGAGCTGCACGGCGAACACGTTTTGCCCGCCATTGCGCTGGAACCACAGCACGCGGCCATTCACGTTCCACATCACGCGGCCACTCAGAATGTCCGAGCCAAGGCCGCCGTGAATTCCTTGCGCCATGCCGCGGTCTGGGCCTTCGGATGGGAAGCCCACGATCAGCGGCCCGAGCTCTCCGTAGAACCGCCCCCACCGGGGATAGGCGCTCGCTTCGTACCCCGGCGCGAACAAAATCGCGGCGGGCTCGCATCCGGGGTTGGTGCAACTCTCCGTGACCCGCAACGCCGCGTAGTCGATCTGCAGGCCAAGCACACTGGATTTCTTGGTATTACGGCGGAATCGAACACCGAGCAACGGCGCGCGCGCCCGAAGCGGGCCGGACAGCGAGGCCCAGGCGCCCACGACCGGTCCAAAGGTGCCCTCCATGATCTCAGTGCGTCGCTCGGAGCCGAACGCCAAGGACAGGTTGGCGCGCGCCTCGAGTCCCTGTATGAAGCTGTTCGGTACCTGGAGAAACCGGCCCTCCACCAGTCCCACGACGTTCGACCCGGCGCTCACCCGGACCCCCAGGCCGAACGCGAGTGCGATCTGACTCGAGGTTTCCACCGGCGTGGAGCCCGTGCAGGTGAAGATCAGCGGAACGCTCGACTCGCTGACGCGCGCGAGTCCGACTTCGGTGGAGGCAAACGGCGCGATGCCTTTCGCTCCGACCGGGTAGTACAGCGAATTGAGCGCGAACAGCGTCATGCGACGAACGCAGGCGTTGTCGGAGAGGTCCCCGTACCGGGAGACGATGAGGCCGGTTTCGTTGTCATCGCCGCTGAGCAAGGCCAACGTGCCACCGTAGCCCGTATAGGACCGACTGTCGCCGAGTCCATTCTGCACGGAAACGGAGGCCACCTGCGGACCAACGCGAAACCGACGCTGCGCGTCGACACTCGCAGCGCAGGCCGCCGCAAGCAGGAGGAGAACGATCGGGATCTGTCTCATGCTCTTCTCTACACCGCCCTCGAGACCGAAACCGTGACGATGGTCACCCTGACACGCGAAGGGGCCGGGACCCGTGATCGCGGTCACCCGACCGCCGTGCCTCAGATCGCCGGCCCGTCTATTTGATCAATAGTCCCACGACGAGTCCGGCCACGTTCATCCGGACCAGCCAAGACCAAAACGTCGCCTTGAGGAGCGGCCGCGCCTTGTCGTACCAGACACCGCTCCCAAGGGTCGACAGCGCAATGGTCGGCAGCCACAGCACCGTCGCAAACTCCATTCCCGCCAGGGGACCACGCGCGACCCAAAGGCTGCCGGCGAAGCGGGCATAGAGAAACGCGAAGATTATCCCGAACAGCAATGACAGCACGGTGGATCTGATCATCATCGGTCCCATGTTGATCGGCTGCCCTGCGGGGGGCGGTGTGGCAAACCCGCTCATGCCGGTGGTGAACACCTTGCCCCACATCAACCAGTCAGCCAGCCAGGCCGCCACGCCGCCGATCAGTCCCGCGAGCCACCAGGTCATTCCCGCCTCCCACGTCGAAGATGAGTGATCATCCGCCGCCGATCCCACGCACGCCCAGTTCAGTCATGGCGCGCAGATCCAGCACCTCGTCCAGCTCCTTCCCCTTCAGGATGCCCTTCTGCAGCAGCAGCTCGCGCACCGACAGGTCCTTCTCCACGGCTTCCTTGGCGAGCTTGGCCGCCTCCGCGTAACCGATCTTCGGCGCCAGGGCGGTGACCAGGGCCGGACTGCGATCGAGCCAATACGCGCACATGGCTCGGTCGACCTCGATACCGTCCACACACCGTTCGGCGAACACGCGGCTGGCCGTCGTGAGAATCCCGATGGTGAAGAACAGATTATGGGCGATGAGCGGCATCATCACGTTCAGCTCGAGCTGCCCGGCCTCGGCCGCCGTCGCAATCGTTACGTCGCTCCCGATCGCCTGGAAACACACCATGTTGACCATTTCGGCGATCGATGGATTGACTTTGCCTGGCATGATGCTCGACCCGGGCTGCACCGCCGGCAGCTGGATTTCGGCGAAGCCGGTCCGCGGCCCGGAGACGAGCAGCCGCAGGTCGCTCGCAATCTTCCCGAGGTCCACGGCATAGGTGCGGAGTGCACCTGACAGCCCCGTCGGGTCACCCATCGACTGCATCAGCTGCACGCGATCGGTCCCCTCGCGCAGCTCCAGGCCGGTAATGGCCCGCAGCTGTTGCACCATCAGCCCTGGGTAGGCGGGCTCGGCGTTCAAGCCCGTACCGACGGCCGTGCCCCCGATGCCCAGGTCGCGCAGGTCGTCCGCGGAGCGGGCGATGCGCTCGCGGTTGCGCTGCACGGTGTGTCCGTAGGCCGCAAACTCCTGGCCCAGGCGGATCGGTGTCGCGTCCTGGAGGTGCGTGCGGCCCGATTTCAGCACGCCATCGAACGCCCTGCCCTTGGCGAGCAACGCGGCGGCCAGACGATCGAGTGCTTCGTGGAGCGCCGGCACGAGGCTCAAGGCTCCGAGACGGATGGCCGTCGGGATCACGTCGTTGGTGGACTGCGCCATGTTGACGTGATCGTTCGGGTGAATGGGTGTGTAGGCCCCGCGCGCGCCGCCGAGCAGCTCGTTCGCCCGGTTGGCGAGCACTTCGTTGCAGTTCATGTTGTGGGAGGTGCCGGCGCCCGCCTGGTAGGGATCCACCACGAACTGGTCGCGGTGCTGGCCTCCGAGGATCTCGTCGGCGGCGCGCGCGATCGCGTCGGCCAGGCGCGGCTCGAGGCGACCCGTTTGTTTGTGGGTGAGGGCCGCGGCTTTCTTGATCCACACGACGGCGTCGATGAACGCGGGATTGGGCCGGAGCCCCGAGATCGGGAAGTTGCGACGGGCTCGTTCGGTTTGAGCGCCGTAGAGGGCCTCGACCGGAACCGGCAGCTCGCCCAAGGGGTCGCGTTCCACGCGCGTTGCGCTCATCGTTTCTATCCGTTCCGCCAGACTGCCGTTGGTCTCGAGCCAGGAATCGGTCATGGATACTCACGATCCGTCATACCACCTGCCCGCCCGCGCCATGTTCGATCCGTCAAAGATGACCAAGATCGACTGTTTTCGCTCGGCGCGGTTGCTCGTCGGCTTGAACTGCTTCGAGCCAGGTCAGACGCAGCGCGTGCACACGCACTCCGGCGCGGACAAATTCTATTTCGTCGTGAGCGGGAAGGCGAGATTCATCGTGGGTGAGCGGGTCGTCGATGCCGCTGCCGGCGACTTGGTCGAGGCACCGGAGGGTGTGCCGCACGGCGTGGAGCTGGCGCTCGAGCGTACTGTGCTGCTGGTCGGGATGGCGCCGGCACCCTCATAAGGAGCCTTCAGTAGGGTCTCTCGTGCGTTTTTTGGGTTTGACCCAGCCGATGGTGACCAGCTGTCGCGCCGCTCGGGCGCCGAGCGAGTGCACCATCAGGTACGCGCCCAGGATCGTCAGCAGAATCACCGCATAGAACCGCCACAGAAGGAGCATCGACACCGCGCGCGCGCCGAACTCGCCGGCAAAGCCGGAGAGGAACGCCACTTCGATCCCACCGCCGCCCGAGGGCAACGGGACGAGCAACGGAGCGGCCAGGAGGGCCAGCGAGCCGAAGAACATCGTGGCGAACGGCGGCGCGTCGGCCATGCCCCAGGCGAGCGCGGGTAGTACCAGCGCGCGCGCAGCGAGGCTCACGGCGGTGAGGGCGGCGTTCACGCCCTGCACCCAGAGCGGCGCCCGGCGCACATGGGCCAGCGCCACGCGCCACTGGCGCCGTACCCGGTGGCGGATTGCGCCGGCCTTGACGAAGCGTTGCACCAGGTAGATGGCGACCAACACGCCGAGCACGATGAGCTCCATCGTCACGAGGTCGACGGCGAGATGGCGGCGCAACCACTGCTCGGCGGCCACTTTCCAGTTGGGGACATAGTGCAGGAACAGGGTCCCGAGCATCAGCAGAAACACCGGCCACTCCCCCGCCACCTCGACGCCCAGGGCCACGAGCGCGGTGACCGGCCGCAGGCCGGCTTGGGTCAAGCCGGCGAAACGCGCGGCCTCTCCGCCAAGGCGGTTCGGCGTGAGCGTGGACGCCGCTTCGCCGTAGAGATTGAGCCGCACCGCGGGCCAGAAGCGGAGGGCCCCACCGGCCGTCCAGGCAGCGAGCTGGATGCGCCACGCACGTACCAGGACGTCGAGCGCGAGCGCGAGCAACGCGAGCAGGTGGCTCACGGCTCGAACTGAGGGGGCTGAATCGTCAGCGAGCCGCGCGGACTGAACTGGCAGGCGAGTCGCCAGCCATACCCGACCAGCACACCGAGTCTGAGGTGGTCCGTCCGGCCGGCTGGCCACTCCCCTCCCACCACGCGGACGCGGCACGTGGTGCAGTTACCGATGCCGCCGCACACAGTCCGTAGTGGCACCCCGGCGCGGGCGGCGAGGGCGATGACGGTCACGCCGCCCTCCACCGGGACCTGCACGCCTCCAGGCAGGAAGGTGACCGTCGCGTCAGTCAGAGCAATCGCCGAGCGGGTAGATGAAGCCGCAATTGCGGCAGGGATTCTTGCAGCCCCATGGACGGGGACGCACCTCGGCTCCACACCGCAGGCAGGTGGGAGTCGGACGTTGCCTAGGCGATGGGGATCGCGCCGGTGAGGAAGGGGTTGGTGCGGCGCTCGGCGCCGATGGTGGTCGCTGGTCCATGCCCGCTGTACACAATGGTGGAATCGGGCAGAACCAGCAACTCCCGCTCGATGCTCGCCAGCAGCGTCTCCAGGTCGCCCCCCGGCAGGTCGGTCCGGCCGATCGACCCCTGGAAGAGCACGTCGCCGCCAAACACGATCCCCACCCCCACCACCGAGATGCTCCCCGGTGAATGGCCCGGGGTGTGGCGCACGGTGAACGCGAGGTCGCCGACCCGCAGCTCTTGGCCGTGCGCGAAGGCGCGGTCCGGCGGAGCCAGCGGATCGGCCCGCATGCCGAATGCCGCCGCCTGATCGGGTACCCGGTCGTACAGGGCTCGGTCGGCCGGATGCAGCGACACCGAGGCGCCGGTCGCCGCGCGCACCTGCGGCACGCCGAGCACATGGTCGAGGTGCGCGTGGGTGAGCCAGATCGCCACCGGCTCGACGGCGGCCTGCTCGACCTGGCGCAGGATCAGCCCGGCGTCCTCCCCCGGATCCACGATCGCGCAATGCTGCGTGGCTTCGTCGATCACGAGATAACAGTTCTCGACAAACGCGCCGTTGGGAATCGTGACAATCTTCATCCTAGTCGGCCTTCAACGCAGCCAGGTACTTCTCGACCGCGATGGCGGCGGTCGTGGCGTCGCCCACTGCGGTGGTGATTTGCCGGGTCAGCTGGCTGCGGACGTCGCCGGCGGCGAACAGCCCGGGGATCGAGGTCATCATTCGCTCGTCGGTGATGAAGTAGCCGCCTTCGTCGTGCTCGAAGTGGCCCTCGACGAGTCCGGAATTGGGCTTGAAGCCAATGAAAATGAACACGCCGCCGACTTGCAGCTCGCTGCGCGCGCCGGTGACGGTGTCTTCCATCTCGAGCTGGGCGATTCCCTTTTCGGTGCCCACAATTTGGTTCACCTTCTTGTTCCAGACCATTTCGATCTTTGGGTTCGCAACGGCCCGCTGCTGGAGAATGCGCGAGGCCCGGAGCCGGTCGCGCCGGTGCACGATGTAGACCTTCGACGCATAGCGTGTGAGATAATCGGCTTCCTCCACGGCCGCGTCCCCTCCGCCGACCACCGCCAACACCTCACCTTTGAAGAACGCCCCGTCGCACACCGCGCAGTAGGAAACGCCCTTGCCCGCGTACTCCTTCTCTCCCGGAACCCCGAGTTTCACCGGCGTACCGCCGGCCGTGAGGATCACCGCGGGCGCGCGGTACGTGCGCCCGCGCGCCGTGACGACCTCGAACAGGCCATCCGGCGCCTTGCGAACTTTCTCCACGGTGTCGGTGGCGATCTCCGCGCCGAATTTCTTGGCGTGCTCGGTGAATTTCTGCGCCAGCTCCCACCCCTTCACGCTCTCGAAACCGATGTAATCCTCGATCAGGTCGGTGTTCAGGAGCTCTCCACCGGGCGCGCCGCGCTCGATGGTGAGCGCCCGCAGCATGCCGCGCCCGGCGTACATCGCGGCACACAGGCCCGCGGGGCCCCCACCGACGATGATCACGTCGTACGATTGCTTGCCGTTCTCAGACATCGCTACGCATTTCCAGTCGCGGAGGATCTCCCTCCCCCGCCAGGGCCCGCGCCAGCTCGGCGCGGAACGGTATCACGGCGAATTCGACGGCCGGGTGCTGCGGCCCCGAGAGCTTTTCGAGCGCGGCCGCCCCGACCACTACGACGCCATGACGGTTGCCTCGCTCCCGGTGCAGCAGCGCGGCGGCCGCCTGGATCAGGCCCTGCCACACGCGGCGCTCGCTCTCCTCAATTATAGAACGCCAGACGGTTTCCAGGGCCTCGTGCGCCAACCAGTATTCCCCGGCGTTAAAGAGGTTCTGCGCGTTTGCGAGGACCGCGCGACGATCCAGCGGAGTCATTCACGCCCAGGCGTCAGCCAACAGACTGCAAACGCGCGATCCGCACCAGATTCAGCGCGCCATGGCACGAGCTCACGGTCCCGATCAAGGCCGACGCCCTCTCGGGCTGCCGCGCCGCCTCTGCGACGATCCGCTCCCCCTCGAGCACCGCATCCACCGCGAACGTCCCGACACCGTACACGTGATGGCGGCACACAAACAGCGCCGGCCCGAAGACCGGCTCGCCGTCCGCGCGCATCCGCTCGGCGAGGGAGCGCACGGCGTCCGGCATTTCCCACGTCCGCGCCTGTCCGATCGCCGGGCAGATCGCAGGCTCGATGCAGTGCGTGGGGCAAATCCAGTCGGCAAATGAGACGTAGCGCGTCCGGTCGGCCGCGGTGCGGTCGTAGGGGGTGTCGAGCGAACCCGGAACCGAGATGACGTCGAACTGCCGGTCGACGAAGCGCGCGCGTGCGCGTCGCAGCACCGCTTCGAACATGAGGTGCGGCATGTGCGGCGACGGCACAATGTAGTCCTGCTCATCCGGGGTCGCCGCCGGTCGCGCGGCGCCGAGGAAGCGATCGAAAAACGCGTCCCATTCGCTCGTCACGAGCTGCAGGTCCGCCGCCTCGGGCAGGTCCGTGCGCGCGCGGCAGGCTGGATCGCGGTCCACCACCACCACACGGCGGTAACTGGCCTTGCCCCTGGCTTTCGCCCGGGCAAGCTGCGAGGCATAGAACGTCCCGTAGCACCCCCCGCCGATCACGACAACATCGCGCATGCGGGCGACGTCGCCGCTCATCGAACCAGCCGGCCGCCATCGACGGGAAGCACTACTCCGGTGATGAAGTCGTGCTCCAGCAGGAACAACACCGCGCGGACCACATCTTCGGGCGAGCCGAGACGCTTCAGCGGCGTCGTGTCGGCCAGGTGGGCTCGCGCTTCAGCCGGCCAGTCGTCGGGCGGCAACACCGCTCCCGGTGCCACGGCGTTCACCGCGATCTCGGGGGCGAGCACGCGCGCCAGTCCCTTGGTCAGCATCACCATCCCGGCCTTACTGACATTCAACGGAAGATAGGCCGGCCACACTTCGAAGCCCGCGATATCGGCAAGATTGACGATTTTCCCCCTCGTTTTCCGGAGGTGTGGGGCAGCGGCCTGACTCGTGAAGAACGCCGCCGAGAGGTTGAGCGCCAACGCGTCGTTCCAGTCGTCGGGGGTCACGGCGTCAAACTCGCGACGCACCATCACCGCCGCCGAGTTGATGAGCACGTCGAGGCGGCCGAACGCCTGAGCCGCCCGATCCGGAAGCGCCCGCGCCACCATCGGGTCGCGCAAGTCGCCGGGGAGGAGCTCGGCCCTGCGCCCGGCGTCGCGCACGCCGCGGGCGGTCGCCTCGGCGCCGGCGACGGACGTGTTGTAGTGCACCGCGACGTCGCACCCGGCACGGGCGACCCCGATGGCGAGCGCTTGCCCCAATCGCCGGCCCGCACCGGTCACGAGCGCCGCGCGTCCCGCGAGGTCCACGCGGCTAGCCCCGTTTGGCGAGCAGTGGTAGCACCTGGCCGGTCACCGTCGGAGATGAAGCGAGCCACAGCACCGTCCGTACGATGTCCTCGATCTCGACGAATCGCGCGTCGGCCCCCATATCGCTGACGTTCGTCGCGGTCCGCACGGATTCCGGCGCGACCGCGTTGACGCGGATCTTGTCGTCGCGCAGCTCCCGCGCGAGGGCGCGCGTCAGCGCGGCGACCCCACCCTTGGCCGCGGCGTACGCCGCCAGGCTGGGCTGAGGCTGGAGCACGGCGATCGACGCGAAATTGACGATTGCCCCGCCACCGCGGCGGCGGAGTGACGGAACGGCCGCCTGGGAAACGCAAAACGCGGTGCGCAAATTGATGGCGAGCTCCCGGTCGAGCGCCGCGACGTCCGTGTCGACAAATGGGCCGTAGCTGGTCAACCCGCCGGCTACGTTGACGACGACGTCGAGGCCTCCGAAGCGCGCCTCCGCCAGCCCCACGGCGGCCCGGGCGGCGCGCGGATCGGTCAGGTCGCCGGGGGACGCGATCGTCACGAGCCGGGCCGCGGCGAACTCTTGCTGCCGCTCGTCCAACGCCTCAGGGTTCAAGTCGGCGAGCACGAGACGGGCCCCCGCGGCGCCCAGCGCCAGCGCGACGGCGTGGCCGATCTGGCCCACGCGCGCCACGCCGGTGACCAGCGCGACCTGGCCCGCGAATTCAGCGGTCAAGCTCCTCGGCCGACACGGCGGCGACGATATCGTCCACCGGCGGGGCGCCGCGCTGGGCGAACCGGACGGCGCCGTCCCTACCGACGACGTACACGGTGCGCGCGATCCCCTTACCGTCATCCTTCAGGGCGTGATACGCCCGCGCGATCGCGCGATCCGGATCGGAGAGCAGCGGGAAATTGAAGCGCATCTTGTCGGCGTAGCTTCGGTGACTCTCGGGGCCCGCGGGGTTCACGCCGAATGGCTGCATCCCGGCCCGTTCGAACTTGGTCATCTCATCGCGCACGGCGGAGAGTTGGCGGTTTCACCCGGGGGTGTTGTTGCCCGGATAGAACACCAACGCCACCGATGTCCGCCGGAGCACGTCGGCCAGCCGATAGGTGTTGTGGTCCGATGCCACGGCTTCAAACATCGGGGCCGTACTGCCGACCTGCAGGACGTCACTCATGAGGCTGTCTCCTGACGTTGGTTCCCATACGTCTTGTCCCTGCGTTTTTCCAGCTCCTCCAGCCATTCCATCGGCACGTCCATCCCTCCCAGCGGAGCGTGCGTGGCGAGGTCGTCCTCGCCATGCCAGTCGGAGCCACCCGAGATGGCGAGGTCGAGCCGCCGCGCCAGCTTGAGTAGCCGGTTCTGGAGATGCTTGGAGTGACTCGGATGGCGCACTTCCACGCCGTCCAGCCCCTCCGCCTGGAAAGCGCGCAGCAGCGGCTCCTGCCCCCGTTCGCCGAGGTGCGCGGCGACGACGAGACCGCGCACGCCGTGTACGAGTTCGGTCACCTCGCGCAGCTCCGGCAGTGGCTTGTCGACGAACGCCGGCCGCCCCCGTCCCAGGAACCGCGCGAACGCCTCTTCCAGGTCCTGCACCACGCCCGCATCCACCAGGGCGCGGGCGACGTGCGGCCGGCCGACCGCGCCCGCCCCCACCTGATAGGCGAGGTCTTCCAGGTCGATCTCCACCCCCAAGCGCTGCAGTTTCTCAACCATTTTTGCTCCGCGCCGCTCGCGCGCGGCGCGGGCGTCGGCCAGGAATCCGTCGAGCGCGGGGTTGCCCTGAGGCAGGAAGTACGCAAGCAGGTGCAGCTCCCCCCAGGTGGCGCGGACGCTGAATTCGCATCCCGCCACGACGCGAACCGCAAGAGCGCGGGCCGCGCTGGTAGCACCCTCGACGCCGGACAGCGTGTCGTGGTCGGTAAGGGCGATAGCCGCGAGGCCGACCTCATGGGCGCGTAGTGCGACCGCCTCGGGGGCGAACTGCCCGTCCGAGGCGGTGGAATGGCAATGCAAGTCAACGTGCGGCGTAGGCGCTCTCCGGCGCGGTCCAGGCCGGCTGGGACTGGCGGAACAGCTCCAGCAGCTGCCGCTCGGAGAGCTCGCTCAGCGCCGCGTCGGTGCGGCGGGCGCCGGTTGGGGTGTAGCGGGTGAAGCGGCGTTTCCGCTCGGGACCGGTGCCGAGCTGGAACAGCAAACTGTACTGGTCTTGACCGTAAATCGACGAGCGGCCGGAGGGCGAGACTTCCCAGGTCTGACCGTCAACGGTGAGCGTACGCCGGGCCACGGGTTACGCCTCCGCCGGCGTGGCGAGCGAGACCTCAGTCCAGAGCTCCCACGCGTCGGGCGCATAGGTCACGAGGCTCTGCAGCTTCTTCTCGAGCTTGGTTTCCTCCGGCAGTCGCGATGCCTGCGCGCGGTGTGACATTTCGGTCGGGCTTTCCGAGAACTCGATGAATAGCCGGGGATCTCGCGCGTTTCTGAACACCCAGATCCGTTGTCCCCGGGCGTCGGCGAACTGGCACAGCTCCCGCAGCGTCGCAAAGTAATCGGCCTCGTTTGCGGCGGCGACGCGCACGCGCGAGGCGGTGAGCACCTTCGGCACCATCACACCGCTCCTTCCGGGAATTCCTGCAGCGTGTTCTTCACGTCCGCGAGGAACTTGTCCGCGTCGGCGCCGTCCACGACGCGATGATCATACGCCATCGTGAGCATGCCCATCGTGCGGATGCCGATCGTGTCGGTGCCGTCGGGGAGGGTCACGACCTTGGGCCGCTTATCGATCGTCCCGACGCCGAGGATCGCCACCTGGGGCTGATTGATGATCGGGATCCCCGCGTACGGCCCGAAGCCACCGGGGTTGGTGATCGTGAAGGTCCCCCGCTGGATGTCGTCGGGCGACAGCTTCTTGGTGCGCGCGCGCTCGCCCAGATCATTGATGGCGCGCGCGATACCCATGAGCGACAACTCGTCGGCGTGCTTCACCACGGGGACGATGAGACCCCACTCGAGCGCCACGGCGATGCCGATGTTGATGTCGCGGCGGAAGATCGTGTTGTCGCCCGACACGGCGGCGTTGACGATCGGGTGTGTACGCAGATTCTCGGCGCACGCTTTGGCGATGAACGCGAGGAAGGTGAGGTTCACCCCGCGATCGGCGTACGACTGCTTGTGCTTGGCGCGTATCTGGGCGACGCGCGAGTAGTCGATCTCGAAGAAACTGGCGACGTGCGCCGACACCCGGCGCGACATGATCATATGGTCCGCGGTGATCTTGCGGATCTTGGACCACGGCTCCACGCGGTCGCCGGGCCACGGCTCCACGGTGGGATGGGCGATCGGACCGGCGGGAGTCAGAGGCCGGGCGCCCGGAACAGGCGCGCCGGCGACCGGCGCCGGCGGTCCGCGATCGATGAACCCCAGGATGTCCTGCTTCGTCACCCGTCCCGCAAACCCCGTACCCGGAATCTGCGTGATGTCCAATTGATGCTCTGCCGCGATCTTGCGAACCAGCGGCGTAGAGCGGCGCCGCAGGCGGTCTTCGCCCGACTCGGATCCATCACCCTTGGGCGCGGGAGTGGTCGGGCTGGCGCCGACGGTCGCGGTCCCTGCTGACGGGGCCGCCGGCGCCGCCGACACGCCGGCGGGCGACGGCGTCGGGGTCGGCGCGGGGGTCGGCGCGGGCGCCACCTTCGGCGCTGCGGGTGCAGCCGCCGGAGCAGGCGGGGCGGCCGCCGCGCCCTTCTCTGTTTCGAGCACGGCCACGAGCGTTTGTACCGGGACAGTCTGGCCCTCCTGCACCTTGACCTCGACCAGCGTCCCCGCCGTGGGCGCGGGGATCTCGGCGTCCACTTTGTCCGTCGAGATCTCGAACAACGGCTCGTCGCGCTTCACCTCGTCGCCGAGCTTCTTGAGCCATTTGCTGAGGGTGCCCTCGGCGATGGATTCGCCCATTTGGGGCATCAGCACGTCAACGCGAGCCATGTTTTCTCCTCGAAGTCTTCAGTCCTCAGTGATCGGTTGTCAGACTTTACTGACGACAGACAACCGATGACTGATGGCTTTCAGTACGCCGCAAGCCATCTCGCCGCTTTCACGATGTCATCCGTCTGCGGCAGCACGAAGTCCTCCAGCGTCGGCGCATACGGCAACGGCACGTCATGCGCCGTGACTCGCATGATTGGCCCGTCGAGCCATTCGAACGCCTGCTCGTTGACGCGGGCCGCGATCTCGCCGGCGACGCCGCCGGTGCGCGTGTCCTCGTGCACGATCAACAGTTTGTTGTTTTTCCGCACCGTCGCCACGATCGCCGCGTCATCCATCGGCAACAGGGTGCGCAGGTCCAGGATCTCGACGGACAGGTCGTCATCCTTGGCCAGCCGTTCCGCCGCTTCGATCGCCTTCCACACCGTGGCGCCGTAGGTGACGATCGACAGGTCCTTTCCCTCCCGCGCGATCCGCGCCTGGCCGATTGGTGTGAGGATTTCTTCTTCATCCGGGAGCTGTTCCTTGATGCGCCGGTACAGCCACTTGTGCTCGAGGTAGATCACCGGGTCGTCATCGCGGATGGACGCCTTGATCAGCCCCTTCGCGTCGCGCGCCGTCGCCGGATAGACGATCTTGAGGC
>JBOHST010000252.1:0-3082 GCA_050733375.1 Gemmatimonadales bacterium | reverse complement strand
GTGGCGATCCTGGTCGCGTACGTGGGGATGGTGTACGGACCCATCGCGGCATTCCTGGCGGAGTACTTCCCGGCCCGAATCCGGTACACGTCGGTGTCGGTGCCGTACCACATAGGAAACGGATGGGGCGGTGGACTCGTCCCGATCATCACCACGTCGGCGTTCGTGTCCACCGGCAGCCTCGCCTGGGCATTGGCGTATCCCATCGCCGTCCCAGCGGTTGCGTTCGTGCTCTGCTTGTTCTTGATGCCCGAGACGCGCCACCGGAGCATTTGGGCGCCGGAGGACGTCCCAGGGTCCGGGGCCTGAAGGGTTTCCGGCGACGTGCCCCTCGGGTCAGGCAGGGATCTTGCACTTGACCCGAAGAAGTGTGATGCATACACGTTCCGGAGCCGGCCCTATGGTGTACTGTGAGCTTGGCGATCGATCGATTCAGCGCCCGGCAGGGGTGTACAGGTTTATGGGTCCGGGAGGCACATCATGATCAATACCACGAAGACGTTGCCCGTCGTCATTCCCTCTGTTCTGGGGCTTGGCATCGCAATGGCCGTTGTCTCCAACCGCCCACCGCGGGAGCGCCACGCGACCATTCCGGCGGGTACGACGCTCGTTGTGGTCCTGGAGCAGTCAGTGTCGACGCTACGCAGCCATCCCGGTGATGAAATCGTGCTGCACACGGTGCTGCCGGTGCGGGCTGGCAACGGAGCGGAGATTCCTGAGGGGAGCCTGATCAGCGGCCAGGTGACCGACTCCAGGAGCGGCGGCCAGAACGACGGCCCACCGGAGCTCGGTCTGAGGTTCACCTCGCTCAAGATCGACGGGGATATCCACGAGATCAGGACCGAACAGTTCCGCTTCGGCACGCTTCGACGGGCGACGCAGGGCGACCAGATCGTCCTGCCGGTCGGTCGGCGGATCAAGATTCGCCTGAGTCGTCCGTTGACCGTCGAGACCCGACCGGGTCCCGAGCAAACCCAAGCCGCCGAGTAGCCGCGCTACCGAGAACCGGCCTCCGCGTCGCTTGCGACGAGTTGGCCGGTCAGCAGCTCCCGCACCACTCGAGGGGCGCGGTACACCTTGTCCAGAGCCTCCTGGATCGCCCGCTACGTCGACCATCACGTTACGGCCCCGCGCCGGCAGGTAGATGTAGTCGCGCACCAGCGCGTCGATGACAGGAAACCGACCTGGGCCGGCACACTCACGGCGCGCTCGTACTCCAGCTGCGCCATTGCCTTGAGGCGAGAGGTTGAGCCGGGATTGCCAATGACGAATACCGCGTCGCCGGGGTTCACGCCGTCCTTGCCCCAGGTGTACCAGTTGGAGGTCCGGTCCGGCTGGCCGTCGGCGCCGTACAACGCGCAACACGGAGAAATCGAGCGCGTAGCGGGGAGGTGAAGTTGTCGGGGTCCCTGCCGAAAAAGCCCATCTGCAGCTCGGGAGCGGCGACCAGCCGAAAGTCGGTGAAGCGGCGAAATACGTACGCGGAGTACCGGCCGCCGTTGTACAGCGCCACCACCTGCACCCAGATCGAGTCGCCGGGCGACGTGTAGCGCGTCTTGAGCCGGCCCTGAACCGCCGCGCCCTCGCGGCGCACGCGGGCGCGTGCGGTGTCGGAGCTGGCCCGGTCCACGCTTGGCAGGATGTCGTTCGTGATGTCCTGCACCGCGAGCAGCTGATCCACGAAGAAGTCCGGCGGCTTACGCTCGTCGGCGAGGGCGTGGGCGACGAATCCGGATTGGGCTTGCAGTGCACCAAGCGAGGGGCTCAGGTTGCGACCAGACGCCTCAGGACGCGGGGTGCCGACTCAGGGCTGGGCGCTGGGTCCCTGGGCGCGGAGCGACCGGGCCACGAGGCCGATCCCGGCGGCGAGCAGGCCGAGCATAATCAGCGTGTCGTAGAGCGAGGTGGCCTGGAAGTAGATGTGCAGATTGGCGAGAATCCCGGCCACGATGATCAACGCACCCGCGCAGGTCAGCCCCCAGCCCAGGAGTGATCGGCCGTTGAAAAACAGGACGCCGATCCCCACGAGCAGAGGCAGCAGCGACAACCCGAACGCGTTGTAGCCCCAGAGGGTCCAACCCCCGCTCGCCACCGTCACCCGTGTGAGCAGCAGATAGCCGCCCCCCACGACCATCGCGGCCCCAAGGAGGAACGTGCGTACACCGCCGGGCGTCCCGCCGGCGCCTCGAATCATCCCACTTCCTGGTTGTTCGGACATGCGCGCGAGCAACGGTGCACCGCGCGCGCGCGCCGCGCAAGGAGGCGGCTAGTTTTCACCCCGTGACCGTACCACGGTCCTTCCCCCCCTCACGCTCCTCACCGAGCGACACGCCCCCCACCTGGAGCCAGCGGCTCGAGGCGCTGCGCCACGTTCCCCCGCTGCTCCGCCTCGTGTTCCAGACGCATCGCGGCTACACGGCGGCGATCCTGTCCTTGCGGGCGGTTCGGTCCATCATTCCCGTCGCCGTCTTGTGGATCGGCAAGCTGATCATCGACGGGGTGATTGCAGCGATCGCGGCCCGGTCGGCCGGCCTCCCGGTGGACTGGTGGGCGTTGGGCGGGCTCGTGGCCTTGGAGCTCGGAATCGCCGTGGCGGGGGAAGGCCTGGCGCGGCTCTCCTCGCTGCTCGAAAGCCTGTTGGGCGATCTGTTCGCCAACAAGATCAGCGTGCGCCTCATGCGCCACGCCGCCACGTTGGACCTCGCCCAGTTCGAGGACGCGGACACCTACGACCACCTGGAGCGCGCCCGGCGACAGACGACCGGACGCATCGGGCTCTTCGCCCTGCTGCTCTCGACCGCGCAAGACCTGGTGACGCTGGCGTCGCTCGCGGGGGTCCTGCTGCTGCAGCTGCCATGGTTGCTCCTGCTCCTCGCGGTGGCCGTCGTTCCTTCTTTCCTGGGGGAGGCGCACTTCGCGGCCCTCGGCTACTCGCTGCTGTATCGGTGGACCCCTGAGCGCCGACTGCTCGACTACCTGCGCTACATGGGCGCCTCCGACGAATCGGCGAAGGAAGTGAAGCTGTTCGGCCTGTCGGATTTCCTCGTAGGGCGCTACGGGAAGTTGTCCGAAGAGTTCTATC
>JBOHST010000251.1:0-11977 GCA_050733375.1 Gemmatimonadales bacterium | reverse complement strand
TTCCGAGCGGGCCGTCGCGCAGGATCGCCTTGACGAACACCGGCTCGCCGGGCCGATAGATGCCGCGTTCGGTGAACAGCGCCGCCGCCTGCTCGAGGCGATCCGGCCCCCACGCGGCCGACACGTTGAAATTCCAGGGCGAGAGGTCCGAGTCGTAGCGACTCACGCTCGCCACGGCGCGGTCGGTGCCCAGCGCCGCCGCGACGTACCCCTCGAACCCGGAGTAGTCGCAGTACTCACACTCCTCCTCGTCCGCCGCTTGCGCTGTGTCGGCGCGCGCAAAGCCCGACAGGCGGGCGAGTCCCTGCGCGTCGGACGTGGCGGTGGCACGGACCCTTCCAGTGTTGTCGTACAGCGTGACGCGGGCCTTGGCGCGCGCCAGCCCGTCGCTCACGCCGGTGACCCACACAGCCCCCTCCGCGGCGCCGATGCGGGCGTGGATCGCGAGGTCGGTGAGCTGGACGACGGCGGTGGGGATGTAGCGAGCGGTCGAGTCCACCTGCGTCGTCGAGATGCGGATCATCTGGAGCGTCGCGGCGCCGGCGCGGGCGGCGTTGCTGGCGGGAATGCGCACCGCGGAGACGCGCGGCGCATCGCGCACGCCGCGCACCGGTACGGTCTGCACGCTCGCTTGTCCCTTGAGCCCTTCCCAGACGTCGGCCCACGCGCCCTCGCTGCCGAGCACGCGCGGCTCGAGCGAATCGGGCACGCCGACCATCGTGATGACGAGTGAGTCCACGTTGACGTGCTCGACCGCGAGGGTGCGCGGTCCCTGGCGCTCCACCACCATGCGGCCGTAGGGGTAGCGGATCTGTGGCGTGTACGAGGTGGTCGCGAAGCTGCGGGTGAAGCGCGCGCCCAGTCGCTGGCCGAACGTATCGGTGAGCCCGCTGTCCACGGTGACGAGATAACGGGTGCGAGGGGTGAGCTGCGCGTCGAGCGACCAGGCGCTGTACTCGGCGCCGGTATCACTGACGCTGAAACCGGCGCCGGGCGCCAGATGCACGCGCCGCAACACCTCGGCGCCGCGCACCGGCGTACTGAAGTAGACGCGCGCGGGACCGATGGGGCATCGGCTGGTGCTGTAGGAGCACCCGACGCTATCGACCGCGAGCGGCCCGTACGTGTGGAAATCCCACCAGCGCGTCGTGGTGGCGCTGTCCACGCGCTCGGGAACACCGAGCGTCGCCGCGCAATTCCCCGGCAGCGGCTCGGCGGGGACCAGCTCCACCACGCGGCGCAGGTCGCGGGTCGAGTCGGGCGTCCATTGGCCGTAGTAGCGCCAGCGCTCGTCCCGCGTGCTGACGCGACGCTGCCGCACGGGGCGCAACGCGATCGTTTTTCCGGGCACGCACCTCCCGGCGTCGACGCGGACGAGCGGTGCCAGTAGCGCCAGGTCCACCGGCGCCGACACGAGCAGCGAGAAGCGCGTGTCCGGGGTGAGGTACTTCGGGTTGCTCCACTGGTTGACCGGCCAGGCGTCGAGCACGCGCGGACCCTTCACGCGGAACGAGAAGCTGTATGGTGCGGCGAGTCGGCTGCCGTCCATCGCCTTGAAGGTGTTGGCGATGCGGACGGTGAACGTGACGCCGGCCGGGAGCGGCGGCGCCGGGTCGAAGCGAATCGTAACCGGGTCACGCCATTCGAGCCGGCCGGCGACGCGCGGCGTGATACGGAAGATGAGTCGCGGACTGACCGTCGAATCGAGCCCGCCGGCCACCGGCCGGTCGAAGGTGACGGTGACGTCTTCGGTCGCCTCGCCGGTGTGTTGCGGCGAGACGCGCAGCACCTTGAGGTTGTCGGAGGAGACGGCGGCGCCGCCGAGCACGGCGACGAGAGCGAAACGGGGGGTGAGCATCGCGGGTCCGGGTGAGGGCTTCAATCATCTAAGCAGGGACTCCGCCTGATGTCAAACTGGGCGGAGAGGGCGTTCATGCTGGCGCGTCCCCGAAAATCCGCAGCACTTCGCCTGCGATGTACGGCTTGGGGCGGCGACGGCCGGACAGGCTCCGAAGGATCTTGACGTGCTCGAGCTGCCTGATGACCCGCTGCGCGCCCTGGTACGACAGATCGAGGATCTGGGCCGCGCGGGGCACGGTGACGATGGGCGTCGCGAGCAGCCGGTCGACGAGCTTGAGGGCGGACGCCGAACGGGTGCTCCGGAGCCGGCCCAGAAAGTCATCACGCAGTGCCCGCAACTGCGTCGCGCGGGCGGCGGCGTCTTCGGCTTGGCTCAGTACGCCGGCAAGGAAATAGGCGACCCACTCTTCCCATTCGCCCGCCTGGCTCACCCGGAGCAGCCGCTCGTAGTACTCCTCGCGGCCCCGCTCGAAGTACGCACTGAGGTAGAGCAGGGGCGATGGCAACAATCCCAACTCGCACAGGAACGTGCTCACCAGCAGGCGGCCGATGCGGCCGTTGCCGTCGAGAAACGGGTGGATGGCCTCGAACTGGTAGTGCACCGCGGCCAGGAAGACCACCGGCGGCAGATCGGAGGGCCGGTGAAGGAACCGCTCCAGCGCGTCGAGGGACTCGAGCATCTCCGGGATCGGCGGAGGCACGTAGGTCGCATCGTTGAGCGTGCACCCCGGAGGCCCGATCCAGTTCTGGGAGCGCCTGAATTCGCCGGGCGTAGCCTGGTTGCCGCGAACGCCGTCCATTAGGATGCCGTGCAGCTCCCGCACGAGTCGCAGACTCACCGGAAGTTTCCGCTTCGGGCTGAGGGCGTGATCGAGCGCGCGAACGTAGTTGGCTACCTCGCGGACGTCGGGTGTCTCAGGGCGCTCGGTGGGCGTCGCCTCGAACAGGAACAGGTCCGAAAGTGACGCGTGCGTGCCCTCGATGCGGCTGGAGAGCACCGCTTCGCGCGCGATAAAAGGGCGGATGAGCAGGTATGGGTTCGGCAGCAGACCGCCGAGGCCGGCGAGGTGCCCCACCGCGCGCTCGGCGGATGCCACTGCCCGCAACAGGGACGGCGAATATGTGAGGGTAGGCGGCAGGGCTGCGGGCACGAAGGCGGCGTAGCCCTGCGGCGCCCGGATCACGCGCCCGGCGCGGGTGGAGGAAAACGAATCGGTACGCATTTCAACGGGAGTTGAGGATGACGGGACAAATTAAACTAAACTGCCGTTTCAGTTCAATTCGGCGGCCCAAATTGAACTAATAATGCGTAACAAGTTGCAATACAAACACTTACGTGAAAGTAGGCGTTTTCTTTCCCTGTGCGGAGACTTTCAGGCTTCATGTGCGTCAGCCGCCTTCTTCCCAGGTCTTCTCCCCAGCGAGCGGGCCAGGAAGCCCAGTCCCCGCCGTTGCCCGTTGCGTCGCGGCAGACCGCGGTACGCCGCAACGAGCGTGATCCAGGTGAGCCAGCTCATCCGCTCGGGCCAGGAGAGCGCGCGCAGCATCAGCCACGGCTGCGACACGCCCGCCCACGTCGGAACGCCGTCACCCTGGAGCAATGCGATCGGCCGTGCGACCACGTGATTATCGGCGAACCCTTGCGTGCCCTGCCGGGAGAGGTTCCAGACGCACGTGACTTTTCCCCACCCGTGGTTGTCGCTCGCCCCGGTGACGAGCCGGTTGTGTCGCTGGGCAAGGTCGATCACGGTACGGCGCGCGGCGGCGGAAAACGCGAGCCCCTTGGGGGAGCAGTTCACGATCTCGAAGCCGTCCACGCCGGCCGCGACGAATTGGTCCAGCTCGTCGCGATGATTCTTCCAATACTCGGGCAGTGACGCGATGGCGAGCGCCCCCTGCGCGTGCAGCGCCGCAAACAGCGTGAGCATCCCGGGCGTGTTACTCGAATAGGAGGCGAGGTCGAGCGGCGTCGTGGCGCCGAGGGCCACGATGTGCTGGCGATGCACGCTCCATTCGGCGCCGGGGAGCAGGGGAATGGCGGCGCTGGTCGATCCCGCGAACGGGCGATTGTGGTCGGTGACGTAGGCCGCCTGGAATCCCTGAACGGCGTGCCACTGGGCGAGCTTCGCCGGCGTCCACCCGAACCGGCCGTCGTGCGAGGCGATGGTATGAGAATGGAGATCGACGACGGCCACGTCGGATTCGCCGGTGACGAGCCGCGGAACGGGGCGGGGGAGCAGCACGGCCGCGACGGCGAGCGCGAGCACGAACGCGACCCCCGCCAACGCGCGCACGAGACGGCGTCGTGCGGTGCCGCTTCGCAACGCGCCGACGAGCGCCAAGACCAGGATCCAGGTCACGAGCAGCGCCTTGGCGCGGTCGAGACTGAGAAACGTGAGCGCATCGAGGAGGTTCGAGAGCGGGGCGAGCACCAAATAAAGGGCGGGATTCACGAGGTCGGCATTCCCGGCCGGCGCGCCGGTGACGGCGTCCACCACCGCGGGGAGCGGCGACATCGCGGCCGCGAGCACCGCGATCCCCAACGCCACCGCGACCAGGTGGCGGCGTACGTGGTGCACCCCTAGAATCCCCGCATGGACGGTCGCCCTCAAGCTACAGGCTGGAGCGCGCGCGTGTCAGCCCTCGCTACTGTCGGGGACGGCGCGTGAGCTAAAGCCGGGGCTCGGGGCCTGCGGCGACGCCCTTCAGGGCCAACCGCGCCAGCGCCGAGCGCGGGCTTTAGCCCGCGACAAGGCGGCGTGAACGCCACGAATGTTAGTGACCAAACTAGAGAGGTGCGCGCGTGACCGATTTCGCGGATCTGCCCGAGCTCGTGCTTGGGCCGCTGGTCAAGCATTCCGATGACGATTGGTATCGTGCCCCGGCGGGAAAATGGACGCCGGCGCAGATCGTCGAGCACCTGGCGCTCGGGCTCGAGTGGAGCGCGACGGGCTTCGAGGAGCGCCGCGCGCGCGACCCGATGCTGCGGCGCCCACTCACCCTGCCGCAGCGGGTGACCAAGTTCCTGGTGATGGGGCTCGGCTGGTTCCCCGTGCCGGTCAAGTCGCCGGATCGGGCGGTTCCCGCGCCGCAGTGCGACCGATCAGCCGCCGAGGCCCATTTCCGCCGCGGCGTGGAGCGGAACCTGGAGCTGGCGAAGCTGCTGCTGCCGGCGCGCGGGCGCGACCTGTTCGTGAAACATCCGTGGATGGGAGATCTGACGTTGTCCGAATGGATGGACTTCCACGTGCGCCACGCGCGACACCACGTGCGGCAGATCCGCCAGCGGATCGCAGGATGAGCCGGACCCGGAGGCGCGGGAAGGTCAAGCTCACCGTGCGCGTCCCGAACCCCAAGGCGCCCATCAAGGGCCGATTGAAGGTGCCCGCGCACAAGGTGCATCGGTCCCGCAAGGCGTATCGGCGGAAGCCGAAGCATCCGCCGGAGGAGCGCCTGGAGTAGGCGAGGTTCCAACACCAGCTGCACGAAAACGATGAGGGAACCAGCAGCGCCAGTCGCCAGCTTCGTAGGCGATGCGCCACTCTTGCCGCTCACGTGCCGAGGAGCCGATACTATGGGCATGGCCGCCGCGTACCCGCCCGTTACGACCATCGAGGATCTGCTCGCCCTCCCCGCCGACGGCCTGCGCCACGAGCTGCTCGATGGGGTGCACGTCGTGACGCCGGCGCCCCGATATCTGCACCAACGCGCTCTCGGGGAGTTGGAGGCCCTGTTGCGGAGCACGCTGGCTGGTCGCAACGACCTGGAAATCCTCCGCTCGCCCGCGGACATCGTTCTCGGGCCCAAGTCACTCGTGCAGCCTGACCTGTTCGTCATCCGGCGCGCGACCGGCGTGAGGATCCAGCGATGGGCAGATGTTGGGGTGCCGTTGATTGCGGTGGAGGTGCTGTCGGAGACGACGGCGTCACGCGACCGCGGCACCAAGCGGAGGGTTTACCAGCGCGCCGGCGTGTCCGAGTATTGGATCGTGGATCTGGAGAGCCGTATCGTCGAGCGCTGGCGGCCCGGCGACGAGCGGCCGGAGGTCATCGACGCGGTGCTTCGCTGGGCGCTCCCGAGCGGCGCCGCCGGTGAAGTCGACGCCATCCGGTTTTTTGCAAAGGTATGGGAGGATCCGAATCCGACCGGTCAGTGACGAGCTTGACATGCTGACTCTCCCGGCTATATCCGGCTCCATCTTCGCCTCATCTTCGCGGCTTCGATGACGACGACGATGACGGTGATCGTGAGGATCGTCATCGTCAGTGAGCTACTCTTCTCAAGAACTCCAACGCCCCGCCCGTGAGCAATCCATGGCGGGGCGTTGAGTCTTCCATCTCCAATCCGCTGAAGCACGGCCCGCACTCGCGTTCTCCGCACCGAGGCCCTGGATCGGGGCGCGTTGATTTGCCGCTCCCGGCGCGAATCGGATGACGTTCCGGCACACTCCCCGGTCCATCCTGTGGGGTGTGCGCTTGTCCCACTCGGCCCCGGAGGCGCACCTTATGGGCATGCCCGCCGCCCAACCGACCGTTACGACGATTGAGGAACTCTTGGCCCTCCCAGACGACGGCCTGCGCCACGAGCTGCTGGACGGGGTGCACGTCGTGAGCCCGGCGCCCCGGCCACGGCATCAGATCGCCCTCGGGCAGCTGTGGAGTCATCTGCTCGAGGTGATCCGCGGCCGGACGGACGTCTACGCGTTCACGTCGCCCGCCGACATCGTGCTCGGCCCGAAGACACTCGTGCAGCCGGATTTGTTCGTCGTCCGTCGTACGCCGGGACAACCCCTCGAGCGCTGGGCGGACGTGGGGGTCCCGTTGCTGGCTATCGAGATTCTCTCGCCCGGCACGGCGCTCCGGGACCGCGGCGCGAAACGTCGGATCTATCAGCGCGCGGGGGTGGCCGAGTACTGGATCGTGGACTTGGACGCGCGACTCATTGAGCGCTGGCGCCCTGAGGACACTCGGCCAGAAATCGTCGACCAGACACTGCAGTGGACCCTCTCCGGCGGGGCGTCGGGGCGGCTCGACGCCCGACAACTGTTTCTCGATGTCTGGGAGGAAAACGAGTGACGGCTACGACGGCAACTCGGCCACGGCCGTCCGTCCAGAAGAGCTTGCCTCCGTCCATCTCGAACTTCTCGGGCGTGAGGTTGTAACGCTCGCGCGCTTCGTCGCCGCGCCAGGCGCGCCCAACGCGCTGAATGTCCCATTTGATTTCTAGCATTGGCCTCCTGTGAACCGCGGCGCCTATTTCTGGCCGCACGTGGTCCTGTACCACTTCCCCTGACCCCCTCGCGCTGCGATCAGCCTCGCCCGAACGCCGCGGCCAGCGCACGATCGAAGGACTTGATCTCGCCCACGTCGCGGCGCTTGCAACACGCGACATGCAAGAGGTCGCGCGCGCCGAGGCCCTGGAAGCGCCCGACCAGCGCCCTGGCCAGCTGCACGTCCTCTCGCTCCACCGGCCAAACGACCGGCACGCGCGCCTCGGCCAGCGTGAGCGCCGCGTCGAGCGTCTCCAATCGGTTCACGGGCAAATAGGCGTGCAGCAGCTCCTGGAGCACCTCGGCCGAAGTCACGAGGCGGTCGCCCCGCACCAGGGTTTCCTCGAAAAACAAGCGGGCTTCCTGACGCAGCGGATGCTCACCGCCCACGGCGTACATCAGAACGTTCGTGTCGACGAAGATCATGAGTTCGCAGCGCCGGAGCCGATCGAGCCTTCTATCACGCGGCGGTGCTCGACCCACTCGGGCTCCCGCCGTGTCTCGCGCGCGGTGCACGCGGCGAAGAAGGCGCGCAGCTCGTCCACGGTGGCGATCGCCGGGCGACGCTCCGCCGCGGCGAGCTTGTCCCGCGCGGCGTCCCGCAGCCATGCGGCGAGCGACTTCCCCTCGCGTTCGGCTTGTCGGCGAAACCGTTCCTTTTCGGCCTGGTCCAAGGGGATATGGATTCTGGTCACTTGCACCTGATTGATGTGTATGTGCGATAATATAGCACATCGATTGCGAGGTATTGGGCTTGGTCGCCCCTGTCCAAAAACGAAGGGATCGGAATCCCGTCCCCATAGGACTCTATGGCCGGGTCTCGGGCTAGAACCGTTCGTGTTGACCCTGCGAGAACCTGCTTCGTCCGGTCTGAGGGCACATCCAAACCGGGCATCGCCGCGCCTGTCGACATCGACGGTAATGCGCTCCGCGCCGCAGGTGGACTAACGGGGGGGAATCGCTGAAGCTTCTCGAAGTCAGGAGAACACGTGTGTCACCGGACAGACGAAGCCCGGCAGCACGGTCTCACCTTCGAGGGCGTCGTTCTCCCGAAGTACGGTGAGGCTGCCGTCATCGCGGTACACGCGAACCTCCGACCGCTCTGGATCCACGACCCACACGAGCTTCGTGCCCGCCGCGAGCCAGTCGGCGACCTTGGCGAGGACCTCGGCCGGCCGGTCATCGGGCGACAGGATCTCGGCGAGCAGGTCCGGGGCCAGCTCGGCGTACCCCCGTGCCTGAATGAGTCCGGCACGCTCCCGCGCGACGAACGCGACGTCGGGAGCGCGAACGGTGTCCGGGTCGGAGGTGATCTTGAAGCCGGTGTCCTGAGCGATGACGACTCCCAAGCCGTTGCGACGTACGAAGTGGCTCAGGTAGTAGGCGAGGCTCGCGGCGATGACACCATGCCGAGTACCGGGCGGCTCGCGGACGACCAGCCGCCCCCGGACGAGCTCGACCTGCTTTCCCGGGAGCGACAGTCGCTCAAGGTCTGCAGCAGTCAGCGCGGCGAAGCTTGTCACGTTGGGGAACATAGCGCCTTCCTCGGTGGCGGGGCACCGCGACGCTGCAACCGGTCGGTCAACCCCGCGTCAACGCCGAGCCGTCGAACTTGCCGAGCGCTCAGCGAGGACAGCGTTTTCTGGCCGCGCATGGTCCTGCACCTCTTCCCCTGTCCCCCTCTCCCTATCGGAGAAGTTGGTACCTCTCCCCCTGTCCCCCTCTCCCTATCGGGAGAGGGGGAACGATGGGCAGGCTCCCTCCTCCGCGTGCAGGAAGCCCTCGCTGCGTTTTATTGGCACCACCTCGGCCAGCGGTGTCGCGTACCGTGGAGCGCATGCTCCGCAACCGAATCGATCGCCGGGCCTATCCTGAGCAGCAGAAGCTCGCCAGCGCGCGCCAGCTCCGGAAAAATCCCACGCCCACCGAAGGGTACGCCTGGACGCTGCTGCGTAGGCGCGGTACGCTCGGCCTCAAGTTCCGTCGGCAACACATCCTGCACGGGTTCATCGTGGACTTCTATTGCGCGGAGTTAGGCCTCGTGCTCGAGCTCGACGGCGTGCCGCACGCGCATCCCGGCCAAGCGAGCTATGACGCTACCCGCACGGGGTGGCTCGAAGCCCATGGGTACCGCGTCCTGAGAGTGTCGAATCAGGAGGTCAGTCGTGAAGCAATGGAGCGGCTACTGCAACCGTATCTCAGCAATAGAACTTCCCAGTCGTCCCCCCTCTCCCGATAGGGAGAGGGGGCCAGGGGGAGAGATACTCGAAGGGGGCCAGGGGGATAGGTACTAGACCGCCGTGTGAGCTACCCCACGAAGCCCGGGTGAGTTGTACCGTTCGGCGGCGACCTGACACTTGACACTTGACACCTGACACCTGACACCTAGAACCGATACCCCGCCGCCAGATTCAGATGGCTCACCCGGGCGTCTCCGGTGCGGTAGCGCGTCGAGATGCGGCGGAACTCGAACCCAAACAGCAGCGGCCCCGGCGGGCGCCATTCGAGGTGCCCTTCGCACGCGATATTCTGCAACCGACCGCCCAGCGGCACGTCGCGATCGTCGGGATCGTCGATGCCACACCCGACGCCGAACATGATGGGACGCATCGGTCGGAGATTGAGCTGCGCCCAGCCGCCCTGGCTGCGCAGCGCGTCCCCGCCGGCGGCCACGTTCTGGCCGATCCCGCCGCCGCCCAGTCCCGCGAGTCCTTGTCCGTTGTAGGCCTCGCCGATCAGCTCGAGGAAGCCGATCGAGATGCGCGCGTCGATCGTGATCGCGCGCGAGTCGATCAACGAATCGCCGCCCACGCTGTCCGACCGGAGCCAGCCGACGTGACCGCCAACGGCGATCTCGCTCGGGTCGTCGGCCGGTCCCCAGCCCAGTCGCAGCCGCCCTTGCAGCGACGGCCGCTTGCTGCGCTCCGCCGAATCCGGCTGGGTGGCAAACGCAGACTGCGGCGCGCCGCTCGCCGGGGCGAGCACTGCCCCTTGCAACGCGAGGCGCAGCGAGTAACCCATCTCGAAGGTGACCCGCGCCTGCGGCAGCCACAGCCACAGGTTCCCCGCGCCGGCGAAGTCCGGGAAGCCGACCGACGCGAGCGAGCGGGGAGAGCGCTCCGCCACGAGCGGGCTCTCCTGGCCGAACAGCAGCTGCAGGTGCGTCCACTGCAGCGTGCCGATCGCCCGTCGTACCCGCAGCAGCGGAAACGTCCGCCCGCCGGAGCTGGGCAGCTGACCGCCGAAGAAATCCGTGTCCAGCTCGCCGCTGAAGCTCCCGCCCAGGACGTCCGGGTCGGTCACGAACACGCCGAAGCGGGTCTGACGAATGCTGCCGCCCGAGCCGGCGACGCCTGACGTGTCATTCTCGGCGAGCTGCGGAACGTCGCTGTTGTTGGTGCGGGCGTTCGTGAAGAATCCGTTGACCAGCACCACTCCGCTGATTTGCACGGTCCGTCGCGGGGTCGTGTCGGTCGCCGCGGCGGACGGGGTCTGCGCGAGCAGAACCGGCGCGAAGACGGCGAGCATGATGAGCGAAACTGAGCAGCGCATGCGCGTGGACTCCTGGCGAGATCGTGTAAACTACAGTAAGCTCACGGCGCGTGAATGCAACCGGCCTGCCACGACCGTGTTCGCGTCACGCGGCAACGACGTACCTACAAGGAGGGTCCATGACCAACCCCAGCGACCAATTTCCCGATTTTTCGGATGTGCAGGGCGGCAGTTCTTCCTCGGCGCCTCCGCCGGTGACACCGCCCACGCAGACATACACCGTGAAGTCCGGCGATAGTCTGTCGAAGGTCGCCAAACAGGTCTACGGCAACGCGAAGGCGTGGCGCAAGATCTACGAGGCAAACAAAGACAAGATCAAGAACCCGGACCTGATCTATCCCGGACAGGTCTTCACGATCCCACCAGGCTGAACCTCACGGGGGTCACCGTGTTCCATCGCGCCGCGTATTTGCGCTTCGCGGTCGTCGCCCTGTTGGGCGCCGCAGCCGCTTGCAAGAAGACTCCTCCCCCCCCGCCGGCTGACACCGCGGCGGCGGTCCCGCTCTCGGTCACGGTGGTGACCCTGGGCAAACAAATCGGGGCCGACAAGTCGGTCGCACAACCGCTCGCGACGTTCGGGCCTGCCGACACGATCTACGCCGCGGTGGCCACCGTCGGCAGCGCGCCGAGCGCCACACTGGTCGCGACGTGGACGTTTCAGACCGGCCAGGTGATCCGGGCGGATTCGCAGGTCATCGCGCCCACCGGTCCGGCGATCACGGAATTCCACATCTCCAGGCCGAGCGGCTGGCCGGTGGGTGCATACAAGGTGAGCGTCACGCTGAACGGCGCCCTTGCGGGCGCGAAGGACTTCGAGGTGCGGCGGTGAGGGTCGTCCTGGTCACGATGCTGGCCTCGTGTCTCGGCGGTTTCGCGCCCTTGGCGGCCCAGGCCGGCAAGCTGAGCGGCCATGTCAGCATTCTCGAGAAGGACAACCGTCCGTCCCCCGACCTGGGTGACGCGGTGGTGTATCTCGAAGGCCCGGGCCCTGCCGCTCGACCCGCGCGGCTCGACGTCACCATCAGCGACAAAACCTTCTCGCCGCACGTGCTGGTCGTACCGGTCGGCTCCACGGTGGCCTTCCCGAACCACGATCCCTTCGACCACAACGTCTTCTCCGTGTCCGAGCCGAACAGCTTCGATCTCGGCTTGTACGGGCGCGGAGAAGGCAAGTCGAAGACGTTCACGAGCCCGGGACTCGTGCGGCTGTTCTGCAACGTGCACCCCCGCATGGTGGCGCTGCTCCAGGTCATGGCGAACCACCACTTCGCGCAGCCCGGTGCGGATGGCATGTTC
>JBOHST010000250.1:0-11463 GCA_050733375.1 Gemmatimonadales bacterium | reverse complement strand
CGCGTAGGCGACCGGGACGTTCTGGCCCAGCAGCGTGTTGTATGCCCCCTGCCAGGCGTAGGCCACCCAGATCTCCCCCGACGCCATCCCCTGGACCAGCTCGGGTTCCCCGCTCCAGTAGAACCGGTTCAGCTTGCGCTGGTCGGTCCACATTTTTTCCGCCTCGGCCAGTTGCTGGTCGGTCACCGCGGTCTCGTCCCACCCCCGGACGTAAGTCGCGATGGTGACGGCCCCCGGCCCGTCGTCCCACATGGAGATGTGGCCCCTGAATTTCGGATCGAACAACGCCGTCCAGGAATCGATGCCCCCGGGCACTTTGTCGGTGCGGTACAGAATCGACGTGAATCCCCAATCCCACGGAATGAAATACTGCTTGCCGTCGACCTGGCCCAGCGCCTTGAACCGGGCGGGGATTTCCGACCAGTGGGCGAGCCGGGTGGTGTCGAGCGGCATCACCAGGCTGTCCCGCACGTAGAAGTGTTGCCAGCCGGTGTACGGGTGGAAGACGCAGGCGTCGGCGCCGGCTTTCATCTTGCCGAAGATATCCGCGTCCGATTCCCCGAACGCCACGCTGACGGTCACCTGGGGATAGGCGTGGTGGAACGAGATGAACATGGTGGTGTCCTCGTAGCCGGCCCAGTCGAGCACGGTGAGGGTGCCCGTGGCGTCGGCGCCGAGTTTGGCAGGGCGCTTGTCGCCGCCGCAAGAGTGGGCTTATCGCATGGCGTCCTTCATCCGATAGTACGCCCCCACCATCGGCAGGAACCACGGCCGCCCGAAGTGCAGCGGCACCGCACGGAACGGCAGGTCGGAAAACGGCTTGAGGTCGCCGCGGCCGGCGATGTGCTCTCCCACGCGCGCGCCGAGGTAGGTCGACAGCGCGACCCCGTGGCCACAGTACCCCATCGCGTAGTGGACGCCGTCGCGCACCCCGGCGTGCGGCAGCTGGTCGAGGGTCATCGCGACGCTGCCGGACCAGTGGTAATCGATGTCCGTACCCAGGAGCCTGGGAAACAGCTCGCACATCGTGTCGATCAGGCGCTTCGCGCTCTCGTACCCCGTCATGCGGGTGAACGCGACCCGGCCGCCGAACAGCATCCGCGTGTCGGTCGACATGCGGAAATAGGAGAGCAGGTTCTTGGTGTCGCTCACGACGCGATCCCGCGGAATCAGCGAGCGGGCGACGCTCACGCCCAGTGGGGCGGTCGCGATGAGATAGCTCATCACCGGGACCACGCGGCGGTGCAGGCCGGGCACGACGTGCCCGCTGTAGCCGTCGGTGCCGACCATCACGTGACGCGCCCACACGATGCCCTTGCTGGTGCGCAGGTTGAAGCCGCCGGTGACCCGCTCGACCTCCCGCACCTCCACGTCCTCGACGAGCCGGGCCCCCGCGCGCCGCGCGGCGGCGGCGAGCCCCCAGAACAGCTTCGCCGGGTTGACGGCGCCGCCCTCGGGATCGACCAGCCCGCCGTGGTAGCTGTTGGCGCCGAGCTCCTCGCGCAGCCGATCGCGCGGCACGAGCTGGGTGTCGTGCCGGAACGCGCGCGCCAGCACGTCACGGGTGCGCGCCAGCTCCTGGTAATGCGCCGGCTTGGCGGCGAGGATCAGGTGACCCGATTTGCGGTAATCGCACTCGAGGCCTTCGCTCACGATGAACTGCTCGACGAATCGCACCGCGGCGCGCGAGGCATCGTACAGCTCGCGCGCCCGCACCGCGCCGAGCTTGTGCAACAGCAGCTCCGCATCGCGCTTGAACCCGGGCAGCACGAACCCGCCGTTCCGAGACGAGGCGCCCCAACCGAGCGTGGCGCGCTCGAGCACGGTGACGTCGGCGCCATGGCGCGCCAGCGCGCGCGCGGCCGACACGCCGGTGTAGCCGCCGCCGATCACGGCGACGTCGGTGTGGGTGGGCGGTTTGGCCTCGAGCTCCAGCTCGGGCCGCCGCACCGTGTCCCACCAGTACGGGCGATCCTGCACCCGCTACAGCTCCGTCACCATCGCCAGGGCGCTGTCCGGACAGGCGCGCGTGAACTCGATCGACTGTTGCACGGCGGGCGCGACTGCGGTGCGGGGAATCGTGCGGAAGCCGAAGCGTGGGAAGAATTCCCCCGCCGTCTCGGTGAGGAGATAGAGGTGCCGGACGCCGCGGCGGCGCGCCAGCTCGAGCGCGGCGTTGGTGAGCCGCCGTCCCAGCCCCTGCCCGCGCTGCTCGGCGGCGACGGCGACGGAGCGCAACAGCCCCGCGGGGCCGTACAGCTCCACGGCCGCGCTGCCGACGAGTTGGCTGCCGGCGCGCGCGACCACGGCGGCACCGAGGTGCCGCTCGATCTCGGCGCGCGGCAAGCCGCTATGCTCGAGCAGCGATTCGATTGCCGGCAGGTCGTCGGCGTGGGCGGGCTCGATCCGAACCTCCATCAGGAGTCTCCGCAGGGGACGTCGGGTCGAGAGGAGTCAGTGCAAGTCATAGGCCAGGGGCGGGAATCTAAGGCGCGATCTGGCTTTTCCGCGAATGCGACGATGTGTCGCAGGTAAGCGACGGCTCGTCGCTCCGCGTCCTCGTTTCGCTCGGGATGACAGCCGCCCCCTAGTCCCGCAACGCCGGCGCGACCTCCAGGAAGTGTTGCACCGCTTGCTCGCCGAGGATGGGGCGCAAGTGCTCGAGCACGATGCGACCCAGGCGCGGCATGTCTTCCGGCCGGATCCCCGCGGTCAGGAGCGAGCGCATCAGGCCCGAGGGTCCGGTGGGGCCGGGCATTTCGCCGGTGCGCGCCGCGCTCATCAACGCGCGCCCCATGAAGCTCTCCGCGTCGGGCACCGCCGCCTTCACCCGCTCGAACGCCTCTCGAGGCACCACCATGCGCACCGCATTGAGCACGGCCCCCACACCGCGCTCGGCGGTGGCGGTCGGGATATCGAGGTTCGCCGCGACGTGCTGGGCCAGGTCCATGGGCACGAGGAATATAGGGTCTCGCTACCCGTCGACGCCCGCCCATCCACGGTACCACTCGAGGACGGGACGCGCTCGGAAGTCCGCGACCGGCCGCGTCCGCCCGTCTTCGAGGGCGAACACGCGGTCGGCCACCTGCAGCACCATCCGGGCATCGTGATCGGCGAACAACACCGCCGTGCCCTCGCGCGCCAGCGACACCAGCAGCCGGCCCACGGCCTCGCGGTGCAGCGGATCGAGGCTGCGGAAGGGCTCGTCCAGCACCAGCGCCTTCGGGCGGCAGGTGCGCGCCAGCGCGAGCTCACACAGCCGCTGCTCGCCCGTTGACAGCGTGGCACATCGGCGGGCGAGCAGGGCCTCGATGCCGCCCGTCCGGGCCGCGGCGCGCCAGTCGGTCCCGTGCACACGGGCCGCGAGCGCGAGCTGCCGGTTCACCGGCAGCCGTGTGCTGAGCCATCCCCGGTCGGGCGCGTAGATCACGCCGCGCTGCGCGAGGGCGGCGTGTGTCGGGCGGGGCACGCGCTTCCCGTCCCAGCGCACCTGACCGACGTGCGGACGCAGCCGGCCGACCAGAATCTCGAGCAGCGTCGTCTTGCCGGAGCCCGAAACGCCGACTAGCGCCGTCACCAGTCCGGGCACGAGATCGACGTAGGCCGCATCGAGCACCACACGGGCGCCGAAGCGGCGCACTACCGAATCGGCGGCGAGCCGGGGCGCAGACCCGGTCACAGCGCGGCAACGCCGCTCAGCAAGATGTGGAGCACCGCGAAGGGGAGTAGCACCACCGGTACACCGAGCCCCAGATTCGCGAGCAGGACGTCTTCGCGCGCACGGCGCATGAACACGAGCAGCGCGACGCATTCGAAGGCCAGCGCTCCCGCCTCGACGCCCGGGCGGAACTCGAGCGGTGGGAGTCCAGCTTTCATGGCCGTCATGGCGTTGGCGGCTTTGAGCACGAGCCACAGCAGCGTGAAATCCACCGCCTGGCGAGCGAACAGCGGGCTGGTGACCCAGGCGAACGCGGCGGTCCGGTGGTTTCCGGTCATGGGCTGGACGACGGCGCGACCGGCGTCGCCGCCCGCCGAGTCCGCCGCCGCTCGAGCCAGATCCCGGCCCCCGCGGCCAGCAGCCCGCCCAGCGCGGTGCCGGCGGTCTGGAACCACATTTGATACTGCGCCTGGATCCGGCCGCACTTGGCGGCGAACAACGGGCCGACGAGACTGCCGCAGCCCTGCTGCTGCCAGGCGAACCACGTGCTCGCGCCGAGGCCGAGCAACAGCGGCAGAAATGCCAGCACCAGGTGGCGCGTCACCATACGCGTCATGCCTTACCTCCCACGCGCGATGCGCCAGCGGTCGATCTCCCGGCCTTCGCGCATCACGTGATAGTAGTCGAAGTGGGCCACCGTGAGACACGAGTGATTCGGGACGATCTCGATCCGCTCGCCCACGGGGAATTTGCCGTCCAGCGCATCCACCGGCCCGCGCACCACGCCGTGCTCCTGCGAAAGCGAAGCGATCGTCAGGTCCGGATGCCCGCGCACCGCGCCGAATGATGGATCGAGGTGCGCAGGCCCGGTGTCCTTCGAGAGCGCGAGCGCACCGGCATCGACCACGAACTGTGCCGCTCCCGGCTGGTGCGACACGACCGTCGCGAGCACGGTGACGCCGACGTCATCGTCGTCGCAGCAGCCGATCAACACCATCGTGCGGTCGTAGAAGATGTAGTTCCCGGGCCGCGCTTCGCTGACACCCGTCAAGTCCTGCACCGCGGCCATCGCGGGCGTGGAGCCGACGCTGATGCCCGGCACGGTGATGCCGGCGATCCGCAGCCGCTGCGCGAAGCGGACCATCACCAACCGCTCCGCTTCCGCGACCTGCGCCGCCTCCGCCGTGTTCGTGGTCTTGTAGGCGTGACCCGAGTGCGACAGGATGCCGTCGAACACCAGACCGTCCGCTCGCGCCAGCTCGCGCGCCACCTCCATCGCGTACGGCGACTCCGGATCCACCCCGGCGCGGTGATACCCGCAATCCACCTTGAGCCACACGTGTAACCCTGACCCGGCCAGCACCCGCGCCGTCGCGAGGTCGTCGGTGACCACACGCAGCGTGGCCCGCCGGGCGATGCGTCGCGCGTGCGCGATGTGCGTCGCATCGATCGGAAACGCCCAGGTGAGGTCGCCGATGCCGGCGGCGGCGAATGCTTCCGCCTCCGCGAGCGTGGCGACGGTCAGGCCGGTTGCGCCGTGCGCCAGCTGCCGCCGCCCAAGCTCCACGCATTTGTGGGTCTTGGCGTGGGGCCGCAGCACCACGCCGAGTTTTCGGGCGCGCTCGGCCATGCGGCCGAGGTTGCGCTCCACCACGTCCAGATGGAGCAGCAGCGCGGGGGTCTCGAGGTCGGCGGCGGCTCCCCGCGGCCGCCGGGCTAGCGCACGACGTGCCATTCGGACTGGCGCTTCAGAATCCAGCGCATCTGCCCATCGGCGCCAAGCTCGGCGTCTTCCTCCTGGGCGGAACGGACGTGCTGACCATCCCACTCCGGCACCGGGGTCGTCGCCTGCAGCTCGATCGCGAACCAGGTGCTCGGCGTGAGACGCACGTCGCCGCGTCCTGGCACACCCTCCTGGTGGTCCCACAATCCGATCAACGGCCCGGCGCCGTGCCCGCGGTCGCCGATCGGGTGGGTGTAGATCGTTCCGTCGATCCCCGCCGCCTGCATCGCCGCGCGTGCCGCGACGAGCACCTCGTTGCCGCTCCGGCCCGGCTTCATCTCGGCCAGCAGGATGTCCTGGAGCCGATTCGAGTTGGCGAGCGCCCGCACGAGACCCGCCGGCACTTCCCGCTCGCCGCGACGCAGCACGTATCCCATATGCTGGGTGTCGGTGTTCAGCCCCAGCGCCGTGATGCCGACGTCGCAGTGCAGCACGTCGCCGCGCTGGATCACCACGTCGCCGGAGTCGGCCATGTCCACGCCGCGCCGCTGCACGTCCACGTCGGCCTGGAACCAGGTCGAGAGCCCGAGGTCGTTCGCCCGTTGTCGCATCCACCAGAGCACGTCGTCGGTCGTGGTCTTGCCGGGCGTGATCACCGCGCTCGAGAAGGCGGTGTCGATCATCGCCCACACCAGCTCCTGCATCCTCCGGTACACCGGCAGCATGCCGGGTGCCCGGATCGACTGGTAGTCGAGCGGGAGGTTCTCGGCGCGCACCACGCGTCCCAGGTACACGGGCGGCAGGACGACCTGCAATTGCTCCCATTCCCCGGCCGAGAGACCGTCGGAGAACGCGTGGGTGCGCGAAATGTTCAGCGAGATCGTCCGCGGATCGCGCTCCTCGATGACGCGTCGCAATAAATCCCATTGCGCCTGGCCCAGCAGCTCCGGCCGCCGGCCGATGGTGGGATCGATGCTGTCGCGCGCGAACACGGCCTGGTACAACCCGCCCTGCGACGAGCCGCCCAGCGCCAGACGCTCGACGCCGCGCTCGGGTCCGCGGTCGGTGAACACGTAGATCGTGCGGCGCCGGGCGAAGAACGTGGTCGGCGCCACGAGCGACCAGAACACCGGATCCTCATTGTACTCCCGCATCGGGATCACCCACATCGTGACGCCGTACTGGCGCATCAACCGCGGCAGCACCGAGTCGAGCCGGTAGCGCAGCCACTCGTGCTGCAGCGCCGCCTGCTCGCGCAGCGTCCCGAGGGGACGGCGCGGCATGGCGCTGAGGGCGGGTGTGGGGGAGGGGGAGGCCGAAGTCTGGAGCAGCAGGGCGACGAGCGCGAGCGCCGGAGTGGTCATGCGGGTTGCGGGCTCCCGGGTTGCAGGGCGGTGATCGGGGCGCCGCTGCGCGCGCTGCGCTGCCACAGGAGCAGGCTCAGCACCAGCAAGGCGCCGATGGTGTCATTGTACTTGGTGAAAAACTGCAGCACGGCGGGGAGCGGCAACGCGCTCGCGGCCGTCGAGGCGTGAATCGCGACGATCCAGAGGCACGTCCGCCACGCGGTGCGCGCGGCGCCCGTGTAGGCCGGCGAATAGGCGACCGCGGCCACCCAGGCGAGGTAGCCGAGCGTGAAGGTGTGCAGCCAGGCGATCGGGGTGACCAGCACCGCCAGCAGAACCACGATCCCGACTTCGAGCGGCGGGTCGTCCGCCTCTGGGGCCGGGCGGCGGGCGAGCGTCGCGAGCACCAGTCCCGCGGCGACGAGATGCAGCGCGACGATCGATGCCGGCGCGCCGCCGATCGCGTAACCCAGCCGGCCGAGTTTCTGCATGTGGAACCCGACGATCGTTCCGCCCTGAAAATTCTGGCCGTGAATGGTGAGCGACACGAAGTTGTCCAGCGCCTCGATCGCCCCGGCCGGCCCGTAGGGCAGCAGGGCCAGCAGCGTGACCCCCAGGCCGACGGCCGTGGCGACGCCCAGCGCCTTCCACCGGCGACGCCAGGCGAAGTAGAGCAACAATAGGCCCGGGAAGATCTTCAGTGCGGTCGCCAGCCCGACCCACACGCCGGCGCGCGCCTGACGCCCGTCGGCCAGGTCGGCGGCGGCGGCGACGAGCAGAGCCAGGAGCAGCGTTTCGAAGTTCAGGTGATGGAAATTGTTGTGCACGGGGAACAGCACGACGGCGAGCGCGACGAGCGCGGGGCGCCAGCCCCAGCGCCGACCGCTCGCATGGACGCTCCAGGCGAGCGCCACCATGCCGAGCACTCCCCAGGAGGCCTTGGCGAGTACCAGGCTCGCGTCGGCCAGGGCCGCGAACGGCACGACGAGGAGCAACGCGAACGGCGGCCACCAGATGCCCTGCGTCTGCGGGGTGTGGTACAGCACCAGCCCGTCGAGGATGCGGTGCGCCTGCGCGATTTCGGTGATGATGTCGTCGCCCTTGCGGACGCCGAGTGGGATGACGATCAGGGCGTACGCGACGAAAGCGGCGACGAACGCCGCCTGCTGGCGGCGGGTCAGCGCCGCCATAGCCCGACGGCGAGGGCGAGCCAGCCGCCGAGCAAGCACAGCCCGCCAAGCGGCGTCACCGCGCCCCACCACCGGGCGCCGGTGAGGGCCAGCAGGTAGAGGCTGCCTGAAAACAGCACCGTTCCGGCGAGGAACAAACATCCCGCCACGAACAACGTCGTGGAGGGCCATTGCGTGGCCGCCCAGGCGACGAACAGCAGGGCGAAGGCGTGGTACATCTGGTAGCGTGCCGCCGTCTCGAAGCTGACGAGCAGCGCTTCGGTCAGCCGGGCGCGCAGGGCGTGCGCGCCGAAGGCGCCGGCGGCCACCGCGATCAGGGCGGAGAGACACCCGGCTAGGGCAAAGGCGCGGTACATCAGTCGATCCGCCGTCCGCGGACCTCGAGCGCGCGATAGTGCTCGATTCGTCCCGAGCTGCCGATGAAGCCGTTGGCGAACCAGCTGGTAAGTCCCACGACGATCGCGCCGAGGGTCGCTGCCCAGAGCCCGCTCACGGAGAAACCGGGCATCAGCCAGGCGACGAGCGCGAGCGAGAAGCCGTTGAGGACCAGCAGAAAGAGGCCCAGGGTCAAGACCGTCAGCGGCAGGGTGAGGATCAGCAGCACCGGTCGCACGAACGCATTCACCAGGCCGAGCAGCAGGGCCGCGACGATCAGGTTGCCCCAGCCCAGGATCACCACGCCGGGCAGGATCGTGCTGGCGAGCCACAAACCGAGCGCCGTGATCACCAGGCGCGTGAAGAAGCCTCTCATCGCTTGCTCCAGGCGGCGAGGTTGCGCTCCAGCTGACGCGCGTGGACCTCGAGGTGCTCGGCGTACAGCTTGAGCCAGTCTTCGGCGCCGTAGCGTCCCGATTCCGTGTGGGTACCGACCCGCGCCCACTCGGCGTCAGTCAGGCGGCGCAACAGCGCGGTCGTGTTCGCCCGCACCGCCGTGACGGTCGCGAGCGCGGGCGCGAGCGGCAGCGAGTGGTAGTCGAGCGTCGCGGCCCACCGGTCCTGGTCGTAGCCCTGGATCACGGGCTGCTGCTCCGCGAGGACATAGCGGATCCGGCCGTGGGCATTGGTCTCGGAGTCGGCGCAATGCACGATCACCTCGTGCGCCGACCATTTCCCGGGCGCCGGGCGCCACTGCATCGCGGCCTGCGGGATCTTGGTCAGGGCGGCCTGCAGCACGGCGGGACCGTTGGCGTAGCGTTCGATCAGGCCGGCGCGTTCGGCGGGCGACAGCGGCACGTCAGGGCTCCTTCTGGAAGTCGCGGGCGATGAAGGCCAGGGCGAGCGCGGCGAGCAGGCCCAGTGTGAAACGGATCTGCAACAGCGGCGCCTGCCCCCGGCCGGTGGTCACGCCCAGCAGACGGTCGGGGATGCGTTCCCACACCGGGTCGAGCAGCAGCGCGTTGACGAGAAGGATGCTCAGCATCACGACTCCGAGGATCGTTCCCCACCGTTCGGGGCGAGCCGCGAATGCGTGCCGCGCCGCGATCCAGAGTCCCAGGCCCGCGGCGAGCGACAGCCCCCACACGAGCGGCGCGCCGATCACGATTCCCGAGATGACGAGCCAGCTCAGGCCGCCGAAGATCACCCCGGCCAACCCGCCGAGGAGACCGATCCGCCGATCGGGCGACGGTTGCATGGCGGGAATCTAACCGCGGGGTGGTGCGACCGCCTCACCGATCGGTCCGGCGGCCCGCCCAGAACTGGGCGGTCACGCCGGGTCGCATCTGCACGCCCATGCGCTCGTCGAACAGAATGGCGCCGTGCAGCGAATCGCGACCCCACCACGAGGCGTTGAGGCCCGCGAACGGCCCGATGTCGGCCGGCCAGCCGAACACCGTCACGTGCTCCGGCACGCCGAACCAGCGCACGGCCAGTGTCTCGGCGCGGGGGACGGCGAACACCAGCCGGCCGCCGTACAGACACGACCGCTCCACCGACACGGTGTCGGTCTCGAGCACGATGTCGGTGAGCTTGAACCGGTCGGCGAACGCGGGATCGGGGAGCGTCAGCGTGTCGCCGCGGGCCACGACCCAGTGCCCGGCGTAGGGGGCGGAGAAGCGCTCCTGACGGCGAATGGCGTCTCCGGAGCCGCAGGGGCTCGAGGGGCCGCAGGCGAGGGCGAGAACGGCAAAGGACGTAACGACGACGCGACAGTTCACGGCACCACCTCGAATCGTCTCCCGCCCGCCATCCGATAGGTTCCGAACCCTCGCCGGTCCGTGGTGAACACACAGGTAATGCCGAGCGCTTCCGCGACAGTCACCAGGCTGGCGTCCGCGTAGTCCATCGGGAGGTCGGCGTAGTCTCGCATCAGACGTGCGGCGTGATGATGCGCTTCGCGGTCCAATGGGACGATGGGAACTCCTGCATCGAGCACGAGCTCGACGACCGACGCTGCAGCGTGGCGGCCGCGGAGCATCAGGTGGCAGGCTTCAGCGAGCACCGCCTCAGTCGTGAGGCAACGGTGAGTGACCTGCTGCCAGGCGCCGGGGGCGGCGGCGTGCCACTGATCGCGGCGGTCCAGAAAGGCAACGATGGGGCCGGCATCGAGCAGTACGTCGCGAGCGGCCACGCGGTCAGTCTCGCCAGTTATGCTCCCGAATCTGCCGGGCGATGGGGTCAGCGTCGATTGCGGCGTGATCCAGGGCGGCGATGCCCTTGTACTTGGCGATGCGCCGCCAGACCTCGCCGGGCTCCGGTGACGGCTCGACAACGAGGTATTCCCGCAACGCCTCCCGCACGAGCTGCGACTTCGGCACGCCGCGCTCCCGCGCCGATCGGTTCAGGGCGCGGGAGAGCTCCCTGGGAATCCGGAATGTCACCTGGTCGTCCATATGCAATGCATTGTAATGCACTTGCACCGCAGGGAGCAAGCTCGGCAGCAGATCTAGCTTGCGCTAGTAAACAATGCCAAACATCATTAAATATCGTAATATGTATAGACGGACTGGGCCGGATCCAAGGATCTCACTGAGGGCCCCATGACCAAGAACGGGTACGAGGGATTCCTGCTCGCCCTGCTGAGTGAGCGAGAACGGTATTTCGAGGAGGTGGTGGAGGATCGCGAGCTGGGAAGCAAGCTCCGCTATGCCTTCGCGACGTTGGTCGGCCTGGGCGCGTTTTATGGTCTCTTGGCCGGCGCCTATTCGGGCTGGGCCCAGGCCGTCTCCGCGGCGGTGAAGCTGCCGGTGCTGTTGTTGGCCACGCTGGTGGTGTGTTTTCCGGTGTTCTTCGTCGTCCAGGTCCTCATGGGCTCGCGGCTCCGTCTGATGCAAGTGCTCGTCCTCGTCGTGTCGTCGCTGGCGTTGATGACGATCCTGCTCGCCGCCTTCGTGCCGGTCACCGCGTTTTTCCTCATCACGGGCGCGAACTACTACTTCCAGCACCTGCTCCACATCGCGATCGCCGGCATCGCCGGCTTGTTCGGCATGCTCGCGCTGCACGACGGGCTGGCGGTGATCTGCGAAAAGCGGGGGGTGTATCCACGTCGCGCGCTCACGATGATGCGGATCTGGGCATTGCTGTTCGCGTTCGTGGGGATCCAGATGG
>JBOHST010000249.1:0-3894 GCA_050733375.1 Gemmatimonadales bacterium | reverse complement strand
CGGCTGGACTACTTCTGGCGCCGCCTCGGCGGTGCCGGCGCGGAGCATGAGAGCACGGTCCGCCTTGAGGGAGAATACGCCTTCCACCCCAGTTTCAGCATCGAGATCACGGTGCCCTACGCGTTCGTGAGGCAGAACGGAGCGGCGGTCGAATCGAACCTGGGCACCGCCGAGATCGCGTTCAAGTTTGCCAACTTCGCCTTTGCGGACCATGGCGTGCACCTGGGCTACGGCCTCGAGTTCGGCCTCCCCACCGGAAACGACGCCAAGGGAATCGGCAGCGGGCACGTGCTAGAGGTCGGCCCGTTTTTGAACGCCGGGTACAAGCGACGCCGTCTCGAAGTCGTCGCGTGGGCCGTGTTCGGCATCCCGACGAATCAGCGCGACACGGAGCCCGTCGACACCGAGCTTCAGTACAACGTCTCGACGCTCTACTACTTCACATCTCGCATCCAGGGCCTCGTTGAGCTCGACGGGGCCTCGACCCTCAGCGGGAATGCCGGCGGCGAAGCGGAGGCCCACGTCACGCCGGGCATCAAGATACGCCCAATCCGCGAGTCGAACCTGCTGCTTGGGTTGGGCGTCGGCTTTTCCGTAGCGCCACGGACGCCGTCGGGCGTCCGCGTGATTGCCTCGGCCTTCTATCACTTCTGAAGTAGGGGGATGATGGGTTATTGCACATGCGCGACCGGTGGAGAGTTGGGGATCGCCCTCTCCGGCGACCAGCACGAGCGCCGGCGCCGTCATGGGGGCGGTTTACGTCACCTCGAACGATGCCCTGCAGGCTGTGGCGCAGGTGATGGTGGATGAGGCCTTCTGGACCCACACCGTTACCCCGGATCGCACGCTGTCGCGGCTCCTGGTCACGTCCAACGGCATCACCTTCGATCACGAGATCGCCGTCGCCGCCGAGACGCCGCGCCCCGACGCCGGGTACTTCCTGCTCTTCGCGCTGGTCGGGCTCTACCGCTGCTGGGCACGGCGTGCCTGGCAGTGGGAGCGGGAGCGATCCCGCAGGTGGTGGGAGTGCTCTACAAGGTGGTCGCGCGGGAAACCGGCCCGGCGGTGTGGGCGCCACTCAATGCGCTCGGCGCGGCGGCGGGACTCGTTATCATGTACGGTACCGGCCTGTTAGTGGCTCAGTAGGGCGAACAGGTCTTCGACTCGGGACAGAACATGAGCGCGCGGATCATCGCGGTCCTCGCCGCGGCCGCCGCGCTGGCCGCGTGCGGCGACAAGAAGACGGTGCAGGACACGATGCCCGGCGCGGGCAGCATGCAGGGGATGGCGATGCGCAGCGACTCGCTGGTGCCGATGATGCGCGCGCACCTCGACTCCATGGGTACCATGCCTGCGCAGTTCACCGCCGCGATGCTCGCGCAACATGACGCCATGGCGTCGCAGCTGCTCGACGCGATGGGGAGCGACATGCGGATGATGGGGATGCAGACCGACTCGACGTGGGCGGCACTGACCGATTCGGTGAGGCAGGACCTCGCCGACCTCCCGACGCTCTCGGGTCGCGGGCTGGACGCGCGGATGAAGGCCCACCAGGAGCGGATGCGCCGCCTCCTCGCGATGCACGAGGGGATGATGCGTGGAGCGATGTCGAAATAGCGCGGGTACCTGCCGCCGGGTTGCCGCGGGCGCCCGCGCGTGGCTAGATTCGCGAGTCGCCCATGCTGCTTCGCACCGCCCTGCGCCGACTGATCGGCATCGCGCTGTTCATACTCACCCCCGCCTCCACGCTGGAGGCGGTGGTCGGCGTCGTGCGCGACGGGTCAGTCCATCATGAGGGCACCGCGGTTGCCGCCGAGCACCAGGTGATGGGAACGAATGGGGATCACGGTCATGAGGACGGCCTTCCCCCATGGCAGCATCGGCACACTCCGCAGCACCAGCACGGCACCGCCGCCGACCACTGCACCCACGTCCATGGCGTCGCCCTGACGGCGTCTTACGATCTTACGCTCGGCACCCCGGTACTCGACCAGCCCCAGACCGAGCCTCCCATCCATACCGATTGGTCCTCCCGCGGCGAGTTTCACCCTCCCCGGGCGTAGTCTCCTCTCTCACAACGCGACGACCTTGTGACCCGGCGGGCTCGGCCCTCCGGGAGGAGACGATATGCTCTGGATGCTGTCTTTCGTTGGCGCGCTGCAGGCCGGCGCGCCGACCCATACGTTCGCGATTTCGCTCGAGGGTGCCACTCGGCGCGCGGTGGTTGTGAGCCCCACCGTGGCGGCCGCGATCGGCGCGGTGCGCGCACCCCGCGGGCTTCGTGCGGAGGCCTGGTGGCCCTTTCCTGACAACCCGACGCTCGAGTATGGCCGCGTGCGGCGCCGTGCGGGCCTGTCCACCGTATACGACCGCGAGTGGGCGGTGACCCAGGAGATCGAGATCGCCGGGCAGTGGGCGTTCCGGGGAAGCGCGGCCTCGGCGCTCGTGCGATCGGCCGAAGCGCGGGCGCAGGACGCCCGGCGACTCGCCGCCCTGGAGGCGCGACGCGCGTACGTCGCGTTGGCCGTTGCCGAGCGGCGCGCGGCCCTGACGGACTCTACCGCCGTGTTCGCCGAGCGGCTCGCTGGGTTCGCACTGCGCGTGTTCGAAGCCGGCGAGGCGAACCGTTTGGAGCTCAACGCCGCCGTGCTCGAGGGCGCGCGGGCACGGAGCGCCGCTCAGCGGGCCCTGGCGGAAATGGAGGCGGCGGCAGCAGAGCTTGCCCGCATCCTCGCACTGTCACGCGACTCCACCCCCCGGACCACGCCGCTGCCGGCGGTGCCCGCGCTGGCCTGGTCTTCCGACACCGTGCTGCTCGGCATCGCGCACCGTCGGCGCCCCGACCTCCGTGCCAGCGAGGAGCTGTGGCGGAGCACCCACCGCAGCGTGACGGCCGCTCGGCTGTCACTTGTTCCCAGTCTCACGGTCGCGGCGGTGGGCGGGCGTGAAGCGGGTACCGACGATCTTTTGGGGATCGCCGTCGGGATTCGCGTCCCGCTGTTCCACCGGCAACAGGGGGCCATCGGCGCCGCCGCCGCCGAGCGGGCTGCTGCCCGTGCGGAGGAGACGGCAACGCGTCGGGCCATCCTGGCCGAGGCGCTGTCGGCGGGCGCTCGTTTCGCGCGGGCCCGCCTCGCCGAGCGGCGGTTCGCCACCGACGTCCTGCAGGCGGCCGCTGAGAACGTCGCCCTGACGGAGCGCGCGCTCACCGAGGGGGAGGTGAGCGTGACCGAGGTGCTCGTGCTACGCCGTACGGCGGTGGACGCCCAACTGGAGTACCTCGATGTGCTGCGCGATGCGTACGGCGCCTGGTTCGAGCTCGCGGCGGCCCTGGCCGCCGCGCCGTCCGAGCTGATCACGATGCTGGGAGTGGAGGACCGATGACGCGCCAACAATCGTTCGGGGCGGCGATGATGCTGCTCCTCGCGGCCTGTGGAGGAGCGGAACCCGCGGCCAAAGAGCGCGACAATGCATCCATCCCGGAGGTCGTGGAGCTCGACTCGGCCCAACTCGCCGCCGCAGAGGTGTCGCTCGGGACGGTGGCCCCGCTGCCGCCGGACACGATTTCCCTCACCGGCACCATCACCTTCGATGCCGCGCGTGTCAGCCACGTCGGCCCGAGGACGCAGGGGCGCATTCGTCGGGTGTTCGTGGACATCGGGTCGCACGTGTCGGCCGGCGACACGTTGGTGGTCCTGGACAGTCCGGAGCTCGGGGCCGCGCAGGCGCGCTGGGTGAAGGCCCGAGTCACGCGGGAGGTCGCGGCTCGCAACTTCGACCGCGCGGAGCGGTTGTATCGGGACGGCGTCGTCTCCGAGCGGCGACGGCTCGAGGCCGAGGCCGAGCTGCGCGACCGCGAGGCCGAGCTCGCCTCGACGCTCCAAGCGCTCTCCG
>JBOHST010000248.1:0-24072 GCA_050733375.1 Gemmatimonadales bacterium | reverse complement strand
GGTTGCCATCGGGCTACCGAGCCCGGTATCCGGGCGCGCCGCTGGGCATTCGTCGAAGCACTACTGCAGGCGATTCCGGTGTTGCCGTTCGGTCTGCCTGAGGCACGGCGGCACTCGGAGCTCTGGGCCGACCTGGCCAAGGTTGGTGCGATCATCGGCCCGCACGACGGCCGCGATCGCTTCGTGGAACCACCTGCCGAGTTGAGGTGCCACCACTGACGGACACGCCCTACCGTCAGGTTTCAGCACTGAAGCTATCTTCCTGCTCCGTGACAGACTCCTCCGACCTCCAGGACGCGGGCGAGCCCGGCTACCCGCGCCGCGGCACCCCGTTCACGCGTGCTCTGGCGCACCGCGTGCTCGGTCTGGCCGGTTGGCGCATCCAAGGCGAGCTGCCGTCCATTCCCCGGTTCCTCCTGATCGTGGCGCCCCACACGTCGAATTGGGACTTCGTCATCGGCGTGCTGGCCATGTTCGCGACGGGCCTGCGGGCCAGCTGGTTGGGCAAGCACACGCTGTTTCGCTTTCCGTTGGCTCCACTGCTCCGCTGGCTGGGCGGCGAGCCGATCGACAGATCCGCCGCTCGGGGAACGGTTGAAACCGCGATCGAGTATTTTCGCACGCGACCGCAGTGGGTGCTCGCGCTGACTCCCGAAGGAACGCGGCGACCCGTCGCCCAGTGGAAAACGGGATTCCATCGGATCGCCGTCGGCGCGGGAGTGCCGATCGTGCCCGTGTCGTTCGACTATCGCTCGCGCAACGTCGGCATTGGCGCGCCGGTCACGCCGGGTCCGGACGAGTCGGCGAGTGTGGCGAAGCTCGGCGCCCTGTTCCGAAAGGAGATGGCCCGGTATCCCGCACAGTACGTCGAACCGGTAGCAGACCCCGGCCCGAGGCTCCTTTAGGAGGACGATCATGACGTCATCACAACGGACCACCGCCATCTCGGCTGGGCGCAAGCCGCGCGACGACGAGATCGACGCCTACGGCCTGAGTCACACCGGAAAAGTCAGAGAGAACAACCAGGACCATTTTCTCATCGCCTCGCTCCGCAAGCAGATGCAGGTCCACCTCACGAGTTTGCCGTCAAGCGACCAGGTGAGCGGGACGGAGCGTCTCGCCTTCCTTGCGATGGTCGCCGACGGCGTCGGTGGAGGGCCCAAAGGCGAGGAAGCGAGCCGCCTGGCCGCCGCTGCCGTCACCCGGTACGTGACGGAGAGCATGCAGTGCTATTACGGCGCCGATCCCCGCAAGGAGGAAAGCTTTCCGACCGTGCTCGAGGAAGCGGCGCTGCAGTGTCATATGGACCTGACTCGACGGTCTCGGGGCGACGCCGAGCACAGCGGCATGGCCACCACCCTCACCTTGTGGCTCGGCGTGTGGCCGCGTGCATACCTGCTGCAGGTGGGCGACAGCCGCTTCTACCTGCTGCGTGACGGCACGCTGACCCAGATCTCGCGCGACCAGACGATGGCGCAGGATCTCCTCGACCAGGGGACAATGACACGGACCGACTTGCTCAACACGCGCTGGGCCAACGTCCTGGCGAGCGCGATCGGCGGCCCGCAGGCTGCACCGGTGGTCACCCGCCTCGAGCAAGCCTGGGGCGACACCGGGTTGTTGTGCAGTGACGGACTCACCAAGCACGTCTCCGACGAGCGGATTCGGGAGCGGCTGCTCTCGATGACGTCGGCAAAACAGGTGTGTGAGGTGTTGTTGCAGGACGCGCTGGACGCCGGGGGCAGCGACAACATCACGATCCTGGTCGGGCGATCGGTTCGGAAGGATCCGGCGTAAGTCGGACGCCGGCGCCGATCAGCGCAAGAATCGCTCGGCGAGCTGTTGCAGGCGCTCGTTCTGCTCTGCGGACGCGCGCGCCAGGATTCGCTCGACGTGCGGCCGCAGCTTCGGCTCGCCCCACCGGTATCCCGTTGCCAATTCGGCACTGTGCGAGTCGCCGACATTCGCTCCTTCGATGAGCGCCCAGGCCGCCGCTTCGTCGTAGCCCGGGTCGTCGCGCTTGGGAAGCTGGTATCTGGGCTCCGGGCCTCCGGCGTCTTCGTTGACGAACGCTCTCGACATGACCGTAAGCTCATCCGTTGGCGGTGTCCCGGCAACGGGATCCCTCGCTTCGCTCGGGATGACACTCCTCTAGCCCGCTCACCACACGCGCCCTATCTCTAGCCCTCACATGATCGGCATTCCGGACCACCTCGCCCAGGCGCACGACCTCGGATGAAGACCGTCGCTGTCGTCGCCGGGGCGCTGGCCGCGGTCTTTCTCTTATTGAGTCTTCCCCCCGCAGAGCCCACGGTAGGCCCGGCACCCGCGCATGACCGGAGCTTCGCCTGGAGGCAGGATGCACTGTGGCAAGCGCTCGAGGCGCGCTATGTGGCAGCGCGTGCCGCGGGTTGCGACGGGACCGCCGACGTCACGATGCGGCACATCGGGGTGGTGCGCGCCGCCGTCGAGACCCTGTTCGACACGCCGGTCGCGCCGCGCGACGCGACGCTCGATTCGCTGGAAGCCCGGTTCTTTGCCCTCGCTCCCGCGGTCGCCGCCTGTCCCCGATTTCTGCACGACTACCTCCGGCTGTCCAGCCGGATGCGCGAAGCCATCAAGTGGCAATCGCGTCGCTGGGACGTGAGCCGCGTCGAGGCCCGGGACCGGCTGTATCGCGCCCTCTACGGTGGGCGAGCGGCCGTGGAAGAAGCGATGCTGCAGCATCCCGACAGTCTCGACCAGGGCGTGTGGCAATCGGCGGAGCCGTCGGCGACACCCGCCGCCGATGTGCACGGGGTGACGATCCACTCGGGCGACATCCTCGTGTCGCGCGGCGGCTATCCGACGTCGGCGTTGATCGCGCGCGGCAACGACTACCCCGGGAACTTCTCCCATATCGGATTGGTGCACGTCGACTCCCCGTCCCATGCCGTGTCGGTGATCGAAGCGCACATCGAGCAGGGGGTCGCGGTCGCCACCGCCGAGCAGTATCTGCGCGACAAGAAGCTGCGGCTCATGGTGCTGCGTCCGCGCGCGGACCTCCCGCAGCTCACGCGTGACCCACTGCTGCCGCATCGGGCCGCGTCGCTGGCGCTCGAGCGGGCGCGCGCCGGACACATCCCCTACGATTTCGAGATGGACTACACCGATCCATCGCGGGTCTTTTGCTCGGAGGTGGCGTCGTGGGTCTATCGCGAGCTCGGCGTGAACCTCTGGATGGGCATCTCGACCATCTCCAAGCCCGGCCTGCGCCGGTGGCTGGCGTCATTCGGGGTGCAGCACTTCGAGACGCAGGAGCCGTCTGACTTGGAATACGATCCCCAGCTGGTCGTGGTGGCCGAATGGCGCGACGCGGCCTCGCTGTTCCAGGATCACATCGACAATGCCGTCATCGACGCGATGCTCGAGGGCGCCGAGCGAGGCGATCGGCTCGGCTTCCCGTGGTATGCCCTGCCGGCGGCGCGCGTGGGCAAGGCGGTGAGCTGGTCGTTGGAGCGCTTCGGCCGCACCGGCCCCGTTCCGGAGGGGATGTCGGCCGCGGCCGCGCTCCGGAACAAGGCCTTCTCGGATCGCGAGCGACGCCTCGCCCAGCGGGTGAGCGAGCGGGCGGCGCGCCTGACGCGCGAACGCGGATACCCCCCGCCCTATTGGGCGCTGCTCGATCTGGCGCGCGAGGTGGCGCGTCCTACCACAGGCTCCCCATGAGTCAACGCGCGACCAACGCCATCCAGGACTACTACCCCGACGACTTCTCCCACTGTTATGGGTGCGGGCGCCTGAACGCCCACGGTTTCCAGCTGAAGACGCGTTGGGAGGGGGAGGGGGAAGACACCGTGGCTCGGTTCACGCCGCGCCCCGAACACATCGCGGTGCCCGGCTTCGTGTACGGGGGGGTGATCGCCTCGCTGATCGACTGTCACGCGATGGGGACGGCCGCGGTCGCCGCCGAGCGGGCCGCGGGACGGGAGATCGGCGACGCACCGGCACCGCGCTTCGTGACCGCCGCCTTGCGCGTGGATTTCCTCAAGCCGACTCCCCTGGGTCGGGAGCTCGAGATCCGCGCGCGGGTCCGCGAGGCGAGCGAGCGGAAAGTCGTCGTGACGGCCACGGTGGCGGTAGGCGACGTGATCACCGCGCGCGGGGAGGTCGTGGCGGTGCGCATGCCCGCCACGATGACTGCGCCGACCTGAGAGATTCCTCGCTCGCTGCGCTCGCTCGGAATCACGCCGCCGGGCGGCTATTTCAGCGGGCCCATGCCGTAGATAGCGACCGCCCGGTTCATTCCGCCCGCGTAGGTATTGCGCCGGACGAGGAATTCCCCTGACCGACCATCGTCGAGCACCAGATGGTACTGCTGACCGGCCACCAGGTTGGTCAGGTGCGTCACCGTGATCGTCGCGTGCCACTCGACGACTCCCTCTCGCGTCGTCTCTTCGAGGGCGACCTGGACGTCTTGGGCCACGTCGGTGCCGTCATCCTGGCGGATGGCGCAGCGGTGGAAGGGCATGTCATGTCGCTCCGGGCAGAAGCCGACCGGTGATTCGCTCGCCTCCAAAGATTGCCACTCCGCGAACGTCGAGCAACGGCGCTAGATTTCACCCCGTGACGCTTGATCCAACACAGGCCTACCGCATGCTCGGACTCGCCCCCGGGGCAACGCCCGAAGAGGTGAAGACCGCTTACCGCGACCTCGCGCAGGTATGGCATCCGGACCGCTTTCCCGACAACGAGCGCCTGCACCAGAAGGCGGTGCGGAACCAGCAGTTGATCAACGAAGCCTACGCCGTGCTGCGCGAGCTGGAACCGCCGCCCAGTCCCCCTCCCCCTCCACCTCCCGAGGCACCCCTGGTCCATCCCCACCTGACCCTGGGCCAGCGGATTTCGGCGACCTTGGGCATCGGCGACGCGCGCCATCCCGGTCTCTTGGGGCGGACGTTGCACGTCTTCCATCCCGACCCGAAATACCGCCGCCGCCGCCGGATGCGACGTCCGCGCCGGCTGATCATCGGCTTCCTGCTGCTTGCCGCGGCGGCGCTCGCGACGCTGTGGTACGAGGGAATCCTCGCATTTTGACCGTCCCGGCGGACGGTCAATGCCCACCCAGGGGCACCATCGGCGGGGCCGGTGCGCAAGCGCCAGCCGGTGGCCGGAACGCGGCGCGCGCGGCGGGTGACGCACCATGTGCAGCGTGAACGAGCCGGAACTGGAACCATCGGCTCAGCGCGCGACGGGCGACCAGGTCGCCGGCGGATCGAACGCCAACGCGCCCGGGTATTCCAACCCCGCATCTCGCAACACCCGCGTCGGCGCCTTCACGCCGCCCTCGTGGAGCGCCTCCGGCGCAAACATCGCAATGGCGCCCTGGTCGAAGGTGAACCACAGGTTCCCGTCCTCATCGAACGCCAGGCTCTCCAACAACCCCGCGGTCGAGACGCTGATCTGAACGCTCGGCGTGATTTCGCCGCCGCGCGCCTGCTCGGCGGGGGTGAAGCGCGCGATGACATTGGGGCCAAAGTACGCCACCCATAGATTGCCGTCCCGATCGAACGCGAGCGCATGCGGCGCCGCCAACACGTCGATCACCGGTGGCCCACTCATGGCAGTGATGGTGACATCGGCCGGGGCGGTCGTCGTCGCGCCCAGGCGGCGGGCGTCGTACCGCAGTACCGTGCTCGGCCGCCCTTCGTTGGCGACCCACAGGTTGCCGGCCGCGTCGAAGGCGAGACCGAACGGCGCCTCGATTCCCGCGATCGCAACCGCCGGCGTGGGACGACCCGAGGATGCCAGCTGCTGGGGGGTGAAGCGCACGACGCGCTGCTCGCCCAATTGCGATATCCAGAGATTGCCGTGCGGGTCGAACGCCATTCCCCGGAGGCCGTCCGTGGCCGGGCCACTGAGATAGACCCGGGGTTCGCGATCACCGTGCTCGCCGAGTCCCCACTTGTTAAAGGAGACGAGCGCGCCCGGCCCGTCGCCGACCCAGAGATGTCCCTGCGGGTCGAACGCCGCACCGCGCGCCGTGGTCACTCCGCCGGCGAATCGGATGGCAGCCGCCCCGTTGCCACCAGCCACCAGCGTCTCCACGTCGTACGCCATGACCGGGCCGCGTTGGTCCGCCACCCACAGGTGATGGCTGCCCGGCTCGAGCGCCCAGCCGACAGAGAGGTCCTCCACAGTGCCGGGCCGGACGCAGACCGAACTGGGCGAGACCACGGCGCCGTGCGCATAGCCGATACGCACCCCGCTGGTCACCACCCGCGGTGGAGAGGCGGAAACGCGGTACTCACCGGCTGCAAGGTCCAGCGTGTCGCTGGTTGACACCGTCTGAGTGGCGCCGTTGGGACCGCGCAGCGTGACCGTCGGGGACTGGCCGGCCCGTGATCGGATGGTGACGGCAAGCCGGCCCCGTCCGGGCCGCTCGTCGCAGGCGGAACGCGCCTGCGCGCGCAATTCGGTCGGTGGTGCGAGGAGCATGCCGATGGCGATGATGCGGCCGGTGGCCAGGGCTGTCCGTCGTGACATTGGGGCCTCCCAAAAAAGGCATGATGTCGTTCGCGCCTCGCCAATTCCAGTCCGGAGATGGCAGACCGCGGTGCTCTACACGTTGAACCGGATGTGCAGAATGTCTCCGTCGGCGATAGCGTAGTCCTTCCCTTCGATCTGCAGCTGACCTGCCTCCTTCACCGCGTGTTCTGATCCGTACTTCGTGAATACGGCGTACGGAATCACCTCGGCCCGGATGAAGCCGCGCTCCAGATCCGAATGAATGCGTCCCGCGGCTTGCCGGGCATTGGCCCCGCGCCGGATCGGCCAGGCCCGTACCTCGTCGGGTCCCACCGTAAAGAAGGAAATGAGATCCAGGAGCCCTTGCGCGGTCCGGATGAACCGGGTCAGCGCCGACTCCTTGAGCCCCAGGTCCTCCAGAAAAGCCGCGCGATCGCCCGGATCCATCGCGGCGATTTCGGCTTCAACACTGGCCGATAGCACCAGCCCCGCCGCTTGCAGCTCGGTAAGCCGCGTCGCCAACGCTGCAGGCATCGCCTGGGCGGCCTGCTGCTCGGCGCGATTCAGCGCGACTAGTAGTGGACGATCGGTGAGGAGTCCGTAGCCCTTGAGATAGTCGCGGTTCAACGCCACCGCAGGGAGCGAGCGGAGCGGTAGCTCATGCTCCAGCGTGGTCTTCATGAACTCGAAGGCGGCCAGTTCGAGCGGGTCGGGCTTCTCCTTCTTGGCCCGATCCAGGCGGCGCTCCACGATTTCGATGTCGGCCAGCAGACACTCGGTATGGAACGCTTCCAGGTCGGCGGCGGGATCGGGATCGCCTTCCAGGGCCGGATTGGGAAACGCCCGCAGCACGAGGCAGAGCACCTCCTGGTCGCGAATCTGCTGCAGGGCTTTGCGCGACAGCCCCTTGTGATCCGCGCCGTGCTCGCCCGGGACATCGCAGAACACGATCTCGGCGTAGGTGGTCTTCTTGGGGGAGAAGATCTTGCTGAGCGCGTCGATGCGCTCGTCCGGCACTTTCACCGTGCCGAGGCGCAGCTCCCCGCCGTAACCCACGGGCACCGCGAGACCGGTCATCGTGTTGAACACGGTCGTCTTGCCCGAGCCCGCGAAACCCACCAAGCCGACCTTCATGAGAGCGCGGCCGCGAACTCCGCCGCGGTCCCGAACCGGTCGGCCGGCAGCTTCTCGAGCGCTTTCAGCACCGCCGCCTCGACGTGGGGCGGCACCGTGTGTCGCTGGGGCAGGAACCGTTCGGCCCCGATCACCGCGGCCCGCTCGGGCCGGAGCACCTTGATGGCGACTTTGCACTCGTGCCTGAGGTCGTGCGCGAGGTAGACGGTGGCCATCCCACCAGCCCCGAGCTCGCGATCGAGGCGGTAGCGGTCGGCCAGGGCGGCCGTGAGGTGGCTGAGCGGGTCCGTCACTTCCGTCCTCTGGGATTGATCGCAGGAACATGCGGGCCGCGGGCGGGCGGCGGAAGGACGCCCGGTCTCGCCCCGGCGTTCGCCGGTCAGCGCGCAGGGAGTAGCCGGAATCCCGCGGCCGCGAAGTCCTCGTCGAGGGCAAACGCGTCCCGGATCGTTTCGGCCTCCATCAGCGCGAAGCTGCAGCAATCCACCAGGCTCACCTCGCGCCGGTCCGTCCGGCGCAGGCGGGTCATCGCGCGGTGATGCATCGGCTCCGTGATCCACCGCACCGTGAGGAGTGGCACGACGCGGTCGTCCAGGTCGTGCACGGCCGCGAGACCGAGCCGGCGCTGAAGCAGCGCAGTGGTCTCGAGCAGGACGTAGTTACTCGTGACGAGCGCGTGGGGACCGGACAGCAGCTCCGTCCACGCAGCCGCTGTGCCCGTGTGGCCACGATCGTCCCGGTCGAACAGGGCGTACAGGGCCGACGTATCGACGAAAACACTCACGCGCCGAACGCGTCGGTCAGGTAGTCATCGTGCCGCTCCGCGATGTCCGGCCGCCCCGACGCGTATTTCCCGACCACCGCCTGCGCTTCGCGGACGCGGTCGGCCCGGCCGGCCGGGGTTTCCTCCCGGTCCAGCCGGTCTGCGACGCAACGCCGCACGGCCTCCGCCACCGAGATGCCCAGCCGGTGGGCCCACCGTTTCAGCGCTCGGTGCTGGCCTTCCGTCAGCTGAATCTGCGCCCTCACCATGATGTGAGTTTATTGCCATCATGATGTCGCCGCAAGGTGGCGGCCGAGAAGCGGTCACTCCTCACGGACTGGCCGCCGATCCGATCAGCTCTGCGAACGTCTTCAGGTCGATGTTGCCGCCGGAGACGATGGCAACGATCGGTCCCCGACCGGCTTTCCCCGTCAACGCAGCCGCGAGCGGCAGGGCCCCCGCCCCTTCGGAGATGACGCGCGCCTTTTCGGCCATCAGGCGCATGGCGCGCTTCGTTTCTTCCAGGGAGACCACGATGCAACCGTCGACCACCGGCTGCATGCGTTCCCACATCCGGGGGAACAGGCTCTGGCCGCCGGCGCCGTCGACGAAGCTGGCCTTCCATTCCTTGAATACCTGCGGCGATCCCTTGGCAAACGATCGCGCCGCTGGGGCGGCCGTCTCCGGTTCGGCGCCCCATACCTGGATCTCCGGCTTGAGTGCTTTGACGGCACTGCCGACGCCCGTGATGAGCCCGCCTCCGCCGATACTGGCAATGATCGCCGCGGTATCGGGCGCGTCTTCAAGGATCTCCAGACCCATCGTCGCATGACCCGCGATGAAGTTGTGGTCGTCGAACGGGTGCACAAACGTCCCCGCGACGCCAGGGAACGAACGCTCCTCCAGGGCCTTCCACGCGACCTCGTACGGCACCGGAACGAGCGTCGCGCCGAGCGCCTTCATGCGCTCGAGTTTCGCAGCTGGGGCCGTTTCGATCGCGACGACGGTGCACGGCACGCCCGCTTTTCTCGCCGCGTAGGCGACCCCTTGGCCCGCATTGCCCGCGCTGATCGTCCACACGCCGCGCCGCCGCTCGGACTCGGCCAGCATGGCGACCGCATTGGCGGCGCCGCGCAGCTTGTAGGCGTTGATCGGCTGCAGGTTCTCGAGCTTGAGCCGGATGTCCGGGAAGTCCGGTCCCAGCTCCAGGCGGACCAGCGGCGTGCGCACAATGGTCGTGGCGATGCGCGCGCGCGCGTCACGGATCTCCGCCAGCGCGATGGCCCGGACGGGTTCAGGCGTAGTGGTCACTTGCTCATCGCTTCGTAGACGAGCGCGGCTGCCGCGACGTCCTCGACCGCGACACCCACCGACTTGAAAAGGGTGATCTCTTGGTCGTTGCGGCGACCGGGCTTCACACCGGCCACCACCTCGCCGATCTCACCCACCACCTCACGCGCCGCGATGACGTCGCCGGATTCCTGCGCCGCCGCAACGCCAGAATCGACAAACACGCGGGATCGCGCGAGGACCTCGTCGTCCAGCTCGCGCCATTGCGGTCGCGTCGCGCCGATCGCATTGACGTGCGCGCCCGGGGCAAGCCAACGCCCGGACAACACCGGCGTCTGCGCGTTCACCGCCACGACCACGACGTCCGCCCCCCGCACCGCCTCCTCCGCAGTGGCGGTGGCCCGGACCGTGTGGCGCGTCGCAAACGCCTGGGCGTTCCGCGGACTCCAGACCCGCACATCGGAAAATGCGCGGACGCGTCGTAACGCTTCCAGGTGGCTGCCGGCCTGAACGCCGGAGCCGAGGATCGCGAGCACCGACGACTCCGGCCGGGCGAGGTGCTGCGTCGCGACGGCTGACGCCGCCGCTGTCCGCATCTCGGTGATCAACCGCCCGTCCATCACGACGAGCGGTTCGCCGGTCTCGGGGCGGAACAGCACGATCACCGCGTGGTGGGTAGGCACGCCAACGTTGCGCGGATAAAACGTCACGAGCTTGGCCCCTAGGGCGCCGGCATACGCCGGCATGAGGGCGAAGAAGCCGCCGTGGGGCGCCACGGGGAGCACCGCGCGCACCGGTTGGACCACGCGACCCGCGGACAGTTCGGCCAGCGCCCGCGCGACGGCGGGAATGAGCTCCTCGTAGTGGAGCAGCCGCTGGACGGCACGCTCATCGAGGATGACCATGCCGGCTCCGGGGAGTGCTCGAGGGATCGGTCATGGGCGGGCTAAGATGCTCCCACGGGCCCGGATTGGCCAACCGATCACGCGCGGAGCGTCTCAACGTCGTACAACTCGAAACTCCGGTCGGCGGTCAGGATCGGCAGCCCCTCGAGCTGCGCCTGCGCGACCAGCAGCCGGTCGAACGGGTCGCGATGCCGTGGCGGCAGCGTCGCGACATGCAGCGCGTGGCGGTGGTGGACGGGAAGCGGCGTGATGCCGGTGCGGGTCATCAACCGGGGAATGAGATCGCCCAGCGCTTCCGGCAACCGCAGCTTGCCGAGGCCGTACTTGATGGTGATCTCCCAGGCGCTCGCCGCGGAGAGCAGCAGCTCGTTATCCGTCGCCACGACAAGCGCCCGACTCGGCTCGGGAAGCCGCTCGGGCGCCGCCAGCATCCACAACCAGACCTGCGTGTCGAGCAGGATCCTCACGACTCGAAACTGTCCAGAACGTGACTAAGTCAACTTATCAATACCGCCGGCTGAGCGTGTCGGCGTTTTCCGGATGATTGCGGCGAATCTGTTCCATGATACGCGGGATGAACATCTGCGCGTAGCGCAGGCGGCTGTAAGCGTTCGCCCTGGTGTGGTCCCCGTTCCAGCAATGCTCCGCTCGCGGCTCGTAGTCCACCTCGGCGTCCGCCGGGGGGTTGCCGTGCTTCAGGAAATCCTCCACCAGATAGACGGCGTTGTTGAGGAAATAGTTGTCGGCCTCGCCGACGTAGATGTGCAGCTTGCCGCGGAGCTTGGGGCCCAGAACATCTGCACCGCCATCGCTTCCCAACCGCCGGTCGAGCCGCCGTACGTGAATCGCGCCCATCCCTGACCGATCCCCCGGAAGCGACGCTCGATTTCGGGGAGCAGCTCCCGCATGATCGCGTCGCCGTAAGGGCCGTTGTTCGCCGAGTTCACCGCGTAGGAATCGTCGTAGTACGGCGTCGGGTGCTGGATCTCCACCAGCAACACGCGCGGGGAGTCCGGTCCGGTCCAATCCTGGTAGAGCTGCCACGCCGCTTGCTGCTGGATGCGGTTGTAGCCGCCGACGCTGCATCTACAGGCTCCACCCCGACCGATAGACAGGCTGGATGTACTCCGGCGGCACGGTGACGTTCTTCCCCGCGCCCGTGGCCGGATCGATCTCGAGCGTCTTCCCCAACCGCACCGCGAGACAGCCGAGCAAGGCCATCTCCGTGAACGCTCCCGCGTGGCGGTCGAACGCCGAGCCGGCGGGCGCGCCGCCCTTGGCGGCGGCGATCCATTCGGCGTACACGCCCGGCGAGCGCGGGTATTTCTGCGGCACCGGGTGCGCGGTGATCTCGGCCATCTTGGCGGCGTCGAGCAACGTCGGGTCGTCGGCGTAGGTGCCCGCGACCAGCTTGCCGGCCGATCCAAGCCACAGCTGCCCGCCACCCGTATCGGGTGGCCAGGGCGCATCGTCCGCCAGCTCGGGGGGCCGCGGCGGATACACGCCGCCGTCGCGCCACACGACCTTCACTTCCGGCCGGTTGCCTTTCGCGGGGAACCAGTAGGTGATGCGCGACGTGGCCGGCGCCGTCTCCTTGAACAGCGGCGTCGACTCGGGCTCGATGCGCGAGGGGTAGCCGAGCTCGAGGGTCCAGAACGCGGCGTCCATGATGTGGCACGCCATGTCCCCCAACGACCCGGTGCCGAAGTCCCACCACCCGCGCCATTTGAACGGCGCATAGCCGGGATGGTACGGCCGTTCCGCCGCGGGACCGAGCCACAGGTTCCAGTCGAGCGTCTGGGGCACGTGATACTCTTCCAGCGGTCGGTCGATGCCCTGCGGCCACCACGGGCGATTGGTCCAGCAATGCACCTCGCGCACCGTCCCGATGGCACCGGCTTCCACCCACTCGCGGATCAGTCGCGTGTTCTCGTTGGCGTGGCCCTGATTGCCCATCTGGGTCGCGACCTTGTATTGCCGCGCGGCCTGGGCCAGCGCCCGCACTTCGCCGACGGTGCGCGCCAGCGGCTTCTGGATGAAGGCGTGCTTCCCGAGCTTCATCGCCTGCAGGCCCGCGGCGGCGTGGGTGTGGTCGGGCGTCGACACCGTGACCGCGTCGATGCTCCGGCCCTCCTTGTCGAGCATCTCGCGGAAGTCTCGGAAGCGTTTGGCCTTCGGATAGTGCTGGAAGGCATCCCGCGCCATGCTCCAATCCACGTCGCACAAGGCGTAGATGTTCTCGGTGGCGACACCCTCGATGTCGCTGCGGCCTTTTCCCCCGCAGCCGATACACGCGATGTTAAGCTTGTCGCTGGGCGCGGTGAACCCCCGCACCAGCACGTGTCGCGGCACGATCGTGAATGCGGCACCGGCGGCCATCCCACCAACGAACGTGCGCCGTGAAATCCGTTTGCGAGCCATAACGTAGTTCTCCTTACGCTGTCTTACTCGACGCCGTTCTCCTTACGCCTTCGCTTTTGGCCGGAATACCACCGCGAAAATCGCCAGAATGACGAACGCGCCGATCGCCGGCACCATCCAGATGCCGCGCCAGTCGTGCGTGCCGTCGGGCAACCGATACGCATCCACGACGCGACCGGCGACGATCGTGGCGCCGATGAAGTAGCCGACGCCGTTGGTGACGAAATTCAGGAACCCCTGCGCGGCGGCCCGGATCTTCACGCCGGCTTTCTCGTCGGTGTAGATCTGGCCGCTCACGAAGAAAAAGTCGTAGCACACGCCGTGCAACAGAATGCCGGCGTAGATCAGCCACATCCCGCTCCCGGTGTTGCCGTAGCCGAACGCCAGGTAGCGCAGCCCCCACGCCAGCATCCCGACCAGCATGATCGTCTTGATGCCGAACCGCTTGAGGAAGAACGGCAACAGCAGCATGAAGAAGATCTCGGACATTTGCCCGAATGTCTGGATGAACGCCGGATCCGGCGCGTGGATCTCGTTCAGGAACGGGTTGGCCCACGCATAGTAGAACTGCAACGGGATGCAGAGCAGGAACGAGCCGAGCACGAACACGAGGAACGACCGATCCTTGAGCAGCTGCAGCGCGTCGAGCCCCAGCGCGTCGCGCGCGCTGAACGGCGCGCCCGCTGCCTTGGGCGGCGTATGCGGCAGCGCGAGGGAGAACAGGCCGAGCGCCACCGAAGCGCCGGCGGCGAGCCGCATCGGAACCGCCTGCGCGTCCGCATGCAGCACCTTCCCGACGATGATCCCCGCCACGATCCACCCGATCGTGCCCAACACCCGGATCAGCGGAAAGTCGCGCGCGGGATCCTGCACGTTGTGGAACGAGATGGAGTTCGTGAGCGACAAGGTCGGCATGTAGCAGAGCGCGTACAGGATCAGCGCCGGATAGAAGGTCGCGAACGTGAGTCGCGTCGAGACGTACCACATCACCGCGGCGCCCAGGAGATGCAGCACCGCCAGCAGTTTTTCGGTGTCGAAAAAGCGGTCCGCCACCATCCCGACGAAAAACGGGGACACGAGCGCGGCGATCGCCGTCGCCCCATAGGCGAGCCCCACCTGCTGGCCGGTGAATTGCAGCGTCTGGGTGAGATAGGTGCCCATCGTGACGAACCACGCCCCCCAGATGAAGTACTGGAGGAACATCATCGCCGACAGCTTGACGCGAGTACTCATCGCTATCTCACCTCGATGTCAATGTCCGCTGATGGCTGATGGCTGACGGCTTCTACGGCAGGACCCGGATCTTTATGCTACGGAACGCCACGCGGTCGCCATGATCCTGCAGGCCGATATAGCCCTGGGCATTGCGCCCGTATCGCGCATGCTGGGCGAACTTGCTCCCGTGCACCCGCATCTCCCAGTCGGGACTCCACAGCTCGTACTGCAGCATCCGCACCCCGTTGAGCCAATGCTCCACGTGACGGCCATTCACAATGAGGCGCACCTGATTCCATTGTCCCGCGGGTTTCACGATCCCCGCCGGTGCTGCATGGAGGCCGTAGTTGGCGCCCGCCGCGGTGAGGCGCGACTTGCCGTCTTGGTGCCGGGCGTCGTCCAGCACCTGCATCTCGGGCGCGGTCCAGTAGATCCCGTCCTCGTCCTCGCTCGCCCGATAGAAGATTCCGCTGTTGCCGCTCTGCGAGACGTTCCACTCGAGCGCGAGCTCGAAGTTGCGGAACTGTTGCGTGGTGATGATATCGCCCCCGCCGCTCATGCGGCTGAGCGTCCCGCCCACGACGCGCCATCCCGACGGCATCCCGGCCTTCTTGTAGCCGCGCCACCCGGTGGTGGTCCGGCCGTCGAACAACAGTCGCCACCCTGCCGCCCGCTCGGCGGCGCTGAGCGTGTTGGGCGGCGGCGTGTCGGGGGCGGGGGCTTGTGCCGCCGGCGCGGCGGCGGCCACGGAAAGCAGGTAGAGTGCGAGATAGCTGGAGCGCTGAGCCATACCCTTCGTCATCTCCCGTTCAGGTCGCCGAATCGACACGGCCGGGCCAAGTTACGGCGTGACCGTCCGACTCGCTACGCCTCTGGCACGGACCCGGAGCGTCCCGTAGGCTTCGCTCGATGCTATATCGCGTTCTCGCCGACCTCGTGATGCTGGCCCACTTCACCTTCATCGTCTTCGTGGTGGGTGGGGCGCTCCTCGTGCTGCACCGCCGCGCCTGGATGTGGCTGCACCTGCCCGCGGTCGCGTGGGGGATCTGGGTCGAGTTCGTCGCAAGACGCTGCCCCCTGACCCCGCTCGAGAACGCGCTCCGAGCGAAAGCGGGGCAGGCCGGATACAGCGGCGGATTCATCGATCATTACATCACGCGGGCGGTCTACCCCGAGGGCCTCACGCTGCAGGGGCAGGTCGCCCTCGGCGTGTTCGTGCTGGTCGTGAACGTCGCGCTCTACTGGTTGGTGTTGCGGCGCGCGCGGGGGACCGCGTGAGCGAGCCCGTGGGCGCGATGCGGCGCCTGGCGGGCGTGGCCGAGATCGCCATCTGCGCTAAGATGATGGCGGAGTCGGAGCCGTGGCTCACGCTGCGGCGCTCGCTCGAGGCTTCGATTCGCACCCTCCAGGACCCCGACAAGGAAGTGTACGTCCTGGAAAACGACGACGAGATCCTGGGGTTCGTCGTGGTAGATCTCCGCGGTCCCTTCTCCGGGTATCTCCAGAGCGTCTGCGTGCGATCCGGTGAGCGTGGTCAGGGCCACGGCGCGCGGCTGATAGCGTTCGCCGAAGAGCGGATCTTCCGCGACAGCCCGAACGTGTTCCTGTGCGTGTCCACCTTCAATCCCGACGCCCGGCGGTTGTACGAGGCGTTGGGCTACACGGTCGTCGGCGAGCTGGCGGATTACATCGTACAGGGCCATGGGGAGATCCTGCTGCGCAAGACGCAGGGACCGTGGTCGGCGTTCGGGCGGCGCTGACCGGAGCGGCCGATGGATCTCGCCGAAATCGTCTCCTACGCCATGGGGCGCATCGAGCCGACGCCCGACCTCGCGGGCGTCCCCGCTTACCGCTGCGCCGCGCACCTCAAGGACGGGTTGTACCTGCCCTGCGTGCTGCTGCGGGCGACCAACCCGCAGATCGACCTCGCCCTGCGACGCTTCGCCGAAACGGCGGCCGACGAGGAGCGCCGGGAACAGGAGCGAAAAAGCTTCCTGCGGCGGCTGTTCGCGACCGCGGTGCCGTTCGGCCTCACGGATATCGTGAAGACGTTCGTCGCCACCGGGAACCGCGTCAACAGCTGGCATCTCGATCGCATCGAGCCGAGCCCGTTCGCGCTGCCGCCCGCGCGACTGCAGGAAATCCAGGGCGAGACGCGCATGGGGTGGACGCAGTTCGTCGGCGTGATGCAGGACGGCAAGGAGTTTTCCTTTGGGACCACCTATCACACCCACTTCTTCGAGATGCCGCATGGCTACACGGCGATGGACGTGGTGCGGATCATCCCCGGCGAGGCGGTGGCCGGGCAGACGTACCGCGAGCGACCCTTTTTCGAGTGCTTCATTGACGGAGCGTGATTCTCTGGGCAGTTTTCTTCCTGGTTCGAGTCGGCCTTTGCGAGGAGCGCGCGCGATGGATTGGGGGATGCAGAACCGGCTGAGTCGTATCTTCAAGGCCCGCGACGGTCGCACCGTGATGCTCGCGGTGGATCACGGGTACTTCCTCGGACCGACCCATCGCCTGGAAGAGCCGCGCAAGACGATCGAGCCGTTGCTGCCGTTCGCCGATGCCCTGATGCTGACTCGCGGCGTGCTGCGCACGTCGGTGGAGGCGGCCCGCGAGGTTCCCATCGTGCTGCGCGTCTCGGGCGGCTCGACCATCGTCGGCGCCGATCTCGCCAACGAAACCATCACCACGTCCATACGCGATGCCGTGCGGCTGAACGCCAGCGCGCTCGCCCTGTCGGTGTTCATCGGCAGCGACTACGAGCACCAGACGCTCGCCAACCTCGCCCGGCTCGTCGATCGGGGCGAGGCCGCCGGCATCCCGGTGCTCGCCGTGACCGCCGTCGGGAAGGAGCTGGAAAAACGCGACGCCCGCTACCTGGCGCTCTGCTGCCGCGTCGCCGCCGAGTTGGGAGCCCATTTCGTCAAGACGTATCACTGCGACGGCTTCGAGGACGTCGTGGCGGCCTGCCCGGTGCCGGTCGTCATCGCCGGGGGACCCAAGCTCGACACGGAGCTGGACGCGCTGCGGCTCGCGTACCGCGCCATTCAGGAGGGCGCGTCCGGCGTCGACATGGGCCGCAACGTGTGGCAGGGAGACCATCCGGTCCCGATGATGCGCGCGCTGCGCGCCGTCGTCCACGAATCCGCGAAACCCCAGGAAGCGCACGAGCTGTTCCTCGAGCTGCAGCACAGGCCCCAGTCGCAGCCCGCCTGACCCGCATGGGGCTGCCCGCCCACAATCGCGTCGCCGTGTACCACTCGAACCGCGACCTGCGGATCGAGTCCCGCGACCTCCCGGCGATCGCCGCCGGCGAGCTGCTGCTCGAGATCACGGCGAGCGGTATTTGTGGCAGCGACATCATGGAGTGGTACCGCCAACCCAAGGCGCCGACCGTCCTCGGCCACGAGGTGGCGGGGCGAGTGGTCGGCGCCGGCGCCGGCGTGACGCGCTTCCACCTGGGAGACCGCGTCATCGCCACCCATCACGTCCCCTGCCTCGAATGCCGCTACTGCCGCTCCGGGCGCGAGACCGCCTGCGAGCTGCTGCATCGCACCGCATTCGACCCGGGTGGATTCGCGGCCTTCGTGCGCGTCCCGGCGGCGAACGTCGACAAAGGGGGCGTGCTGCCCCTCCCCGACCACGTCTCCGACGACGCCGCGAGCATGGTGGAGCCGCTCGGCTGCGTGCTGCGCGGCCAGCGCCGGGCGGGCGTCGGACCGGGCGACACGGTGCTGATCACCGGCGCGGGTGTGTCCGGCTGCCTCCATTTGCTCGCCGCGCGGGCGCTCGGCGCGGCACCGGTGTTCGTTGCCGATCCGCTGCCCGGGCGACGCCGCATCGCCCAGCGGCTTGGCGCCGACGCCGCGTTCGACACGACCCAGCCCGCCGGCGACGCGGTGCGCGCCGCGACGGGCCATGGCGCCGATCGCGTCATCGTGTGCGCCGGGGCGCCAGCGGCGGTTACCCAGGCGCTGGCGGCCGTGGACCGCGGCGGCAGTGTGCTGTATTTCGCGCCGATGCGGCCCGGTGAAGTGCTGCCGCTGCCGTTCAACGACGTGTTCTGGCGTCACGAAGCGACACTCGCGAGCTCCTACGGCGCCGCTCCCACCGATCTCGCCGCCGCCCTGGCCCTGATGGCGGAACGCCGGATCGACGTCGCTCCCCTGGTGACGCACCGCCTGCCGCTGGCGGACATCCAACACGGATTCGACCTCATGCTCGATCCGCAGGAATCGCTCAAGATCATCATCGACCCGCGACTGGACGGATAACCAGATGCAGGCGTGCAATTGCTCCAGCAGGTGTCCGCGCAATAAGCTCCTTCAGGGCACGGGAGCGAGCCGAGTGCCGTTGTTCATCCTCGTCCTGATCGTCTTCGCGTTGGCCTTCGGCCCGCGCGCCGCCCGCGCCCAGGACTCCGTCCCGCCTCGTCCGGACTACGCGCCAGTCGCCCAGCTGCTCGAGCGTTTCATCGTCCACGAAATGGCCGACAAGGACCTCCCGGCGATCTCCATCGCCCTGGTGGACGATCAGCAGATCGTCTGGGCCCGCGGCTTCGGGTTTGAACGCCCGCGCGATAGCGTGCCCGCCACGGCCGAAACGGTGTACCGGGTGGGCTCGGTGTCCAAACTTTTCACCGACATCGCGCTGATGCAGCTCGTGGAACGCGGCGCGCTCGACCTCGACGCACCGGTCACCCGCTATCTGCCGACGTTCCGACCGGGCAATCCCTTCGGCACGCCGGTCACGCTCCGGCAACTGCTGACGCACCGCTCCGGGTTGGTGCGCGAGCCACCGGTCGGGAGCTACTTCGATCCGACCCCTCCCTCCCTCGATTCGGTCGTCGCCAGCCTCAACCGCACCACGCTCGTCTACGCTCCCACCTCGCACATGAAGTACTCGAACGCCGCGATCACCGTCGTCGGCTACGTGCTGGAGCAGACGCAGCGGGAGCCGTTCACGAGCTACGTGCACCGTGCGGTGCTGGCCCCACTGGGCCTCACGCACAGTGCGTTCGCTCCGACGCCGGACGTCGCGCGCCACCTCGCCACGGCCTACATGTGGGCGCCCGACGGCCGCCGGTTCGAGGCCCCCACCTTCCAGATGGGCATCGGGCCCGCCGGGTCGCTGTACTCCACCGTGGGCGATCTGGGCCGCTTCCTCTCGATGTTGTTCGCCGGCGGGCAGGGCGCGCACGGCCGCATCCTATCGCGCGCCTCGCTCGACGAGATGTGGCGTCCCCAATTCGCGGACTCGGGAGCCACGACGGGGTTCGGCCTCGGTTTCTTCGTCTCGAGACTCGACGGGCACCGCCGCGTCGGCCACGACGGCGCCGTCTACGGCTTCGCGTCCGACCTCCAGGCGCTTCCCGACGACAAGCTCGGCGTCGCGATCGTCACCACCCTCGACCTGGCCAACACGGTGATCGCCCGCATCGCCAATGCCGCGCTGCGGGCGATGCTCGCCGTCAAGGCGGGGCAGCCCATCCCAGAGCCGGTGATCACCAACCCGCTGCCGCCGGGGCGGGCGCACCAGGTCGCCGGCCGCTACGTCCGCGGTGAGCGCCAGATCGAGCTGCAGCACCGCGCGGGAAAACTGCAGTACGCCCCCGGTCGGGGGGGCGCCCCCCTGATGATGCGCCAACTCGACGACAGTCTCGCGCTCGACGATCCGCGGGACTTCGGCCTGTACCTGCGTCCCATCACCGGCGGGATGCTGGTGCGCGGCGACAGCTTCACGCTCCGCCCGCTCCCCAAGCCCGACTCGCTCCCCGCCCGGTGGGCCGGGCTCGTCGGCGAATACGGCTGGGACCACGACATCTTGTTCATCTATGAGCGCCAGGGTACGCTGTTCGCCCTGATCGAGTGGTTTTTCGCCTATCCGTTGAAGCAGGAGTCCGACAGCGTGTTCGCGTTTCCGCGCGATGGGCTGTACGACGGTGAACGGCTCGTATTTCGCCGCAACGGGCGGGGCCGCGTCGTGGGTGTCGAGGCGGCGGGCGTGCACTTTGCGCGCCGCACCATCGGCCCCGAAGCGGGCGGACAACTGCGCGTGACGGCGGTGCGACCCGTGCCCGATCTGCTGCTCGAGGCGCGAGCGGCTGTCCCACCGGCCGAGAGCGGCTCGTTCCGCGCGCCCGACCTGGTGGACCTCGCGGAGCTCGACTCCACCATCCGCCTCGACATCCGGTACGCCACGACTAACAATTTTTTGGGCACCGTATTCTATCCGAGCGCCCGCGCGCTGCTCCAGCGTCCCGCGGCGGAGGCGCTGCGGCGCGCCCACCACCGCCTGCGGGCGCTGGGCTACGGCCTGTTGATCCACGATGCCTATCGCCCGTGGTACGTCACCCGGACCTTCTGGGACGCGACCCCCCCCGCGCAACGCTGGATGGTGGCAAATCCCGCGCGCGGCTCCCGCCACAATCGTGGCTGCGCCGTAGATCTGACCCTGGTCGACCTGCGTACCGGACGGCCGATCGACATGGGCGGCACCTACGACGAGACGACGGAGCGGTCGTTCCCCGACTATCCCGTCACGACCACGCTGCAGCGCTGGCACCGCGAGCTGCTGCGCCAGGTGATGGAGGGCGAGGGGTTCACGCGCATCGTGGACGAGTGGTGGCACTTCGACTACCGCGACTGGCGCGAGTACCCGATTCTCAATCGCTCGTATGGCGAAATTGGAACTCCGTGAGGACCGCCCTCGTTGCCGGCGGCACCGGCCTCGTCGGCGGTCACTGCCTGACCCAACTGCTCGACGTGCCGGCGTACGATCGGGTGATCGCCATCGGACGTCGCGAGCTGCACCGCCAACACCCGAAGCTCGAGCAACGGCTCATCGATTTCGACCGCCTCGGCGCTGTGGGTACGGAGTTTCCCGCCGCCGACGACGTGTTCTGCTGCCTCGGCACGACCATGAAGCGGGCCGGCAGCCAGGAGGCCTTCCGCCAGGTGGATTTCGTGTACGTCGTGGGGCTCGCCAGCCAGGCGTTGCACCACGGCGCCAAACAGTTCCTGCTCGTCTCGGCGGTGGGGGCGAACCCGAAGTCGCCGATGTTTTACAGTCAGGTGAAAGGTGAGGCCGAAGAAGCGGTGACCCGCCTGCCGTTCGCAGGTCGCTACGTGGTCCGACCGTCGCTGCTCGCTGGCGACCGGCCCGAGCACCGCCCCGCGGAGCGCTTCGGGCTCGCGGTCGCGAGCGGAGTGTCGCTGGCGCTCGTCGGGCCGCTGCGGAAGTATCGTCCGATCCGCGCGGCGACGGTGGCGAAGGCGATGGTGCGGCTGGCGATCCAGGCGCCGGGCGGCGTCCGGATCTATGAGTCGGACGAAGTGGAGCAGCTGGCCGTCGGGTGAGCGCCGTTCCGGCCGCGTTATATTCCTCGACGTCTCCCTGATTCCAGGATGCGACCATGGCGAACCCTCTGTTGAACGAAAAAGCATTCCGGCGCGTCGACCAGCTGGTGCAGACAGCGGGCGAGCCGATGACGATCGAAGGGACGGTCAACAAGACAGCGTTCCTGCTGCTGCTGGTCGCGGCGACGGCGGTGTGGGTGTGGACCCGCTATTTCCAGACGCTTGATCCGGCGACGGTCATGCCGTACCTCTGGGGTGGGCTCATCGTCGGGCTGCTGGCGGCGCTGGTGACCATTTTTCTGCCCGCGTGGGCCCGGATCAGCGCCCCGGTGTACGCGGCCGCGCAGGGGCTCGCGCTGGGCGCGATCTCGGCCTTCTACGAGCAACAGCTGCACGGCATCGTGTTTCAGGCGGTCGGGCTGACCTTCGGGGTGCTCGCCGTGATGCTGATTGCGTACCGCACCGGCCTGATCAAGGTGACCCATCGGTTTCGCATGATCGTGGTGGCGGCGACGGGCGCGATCGCGTTGCTCTATCTCGTGTCGATCGTGCTCTCGTTCTTCGGCATCTCGATTCCCTTCATCCACCAGGGCGGCACCTTCGGCATCATTTTCAGCCTGGTCGTGGTAGGGATCGCCGCGATGAACCTGGCGCTCGACTTCGACTACATCCAGCGCGGCGTGGAGCACGGGGCGCCGAAGGTCCTGGAATGGTACGCCGCGTTCGGGTTGATGGTGACGCTCATCTGGCTGTACCTCGAGATCCTGCGGCTGCTCGCGAAGATCCGGCGGCGCTAGCTGCTTCACCCATCACGATTCAATCCGGCGGCAGCCGAGCCGGCGCCACCTCCTCGCCGAACCGCTGCGCCAGCGCCCGCACGTAGCTCTCCTGTGTGCTGTAGTACCCGAAGATGAACCGCGACATGAAGCGGAACAGCGGATTCGCGATCCAGCCGCGCTCGGTGACCGTGAATTTGCTGCCGCTGTCGACCGGCGTGATGTCGTAGGTCCAGGTGCCGCCGAACGGCCCGCCCGGTGGCGAGTCGATGCGCGTCACCAGATGCCGCGGTGGCTCCTCCGTCTCGATGACCAGCGCCATCTCGAAACCGCCCACATCCTGCTGCCACCGCTCCGCCCCTCCGCCGTCCGCGACCCGCTCGGACCGCTTCATGTCGGTCCACCACCGCGGCACGCCACCCAGGTCGCGCACCACTTTCCAGACGCTGTCGGGGGGTTGCCGCAGCGTGATGGTGACGCCGGCGATGTGATCGCGCGGCACGAGCATGCCGATAATCGCCACGAGGGCCACGAGACCGAGCAGCGCCGCCAGGGCGATGAGGACCCACTTCATGTCGCTCCCTCCTTCTCACCGGACATTCCCAACGACTTCGATGACCCCAATCTAGTCCGCGGACGCTCACTCGGCGGCGTCGTCTTGGAGCCGCTCGAGCTCGCGCCGGTCGCGTTTGGTAGGGCGCCCCCGCCCATCGTAGGTGGGCGCCGGGGCGATGCGCAGCTGGTGTGCCAACTTCTCCCGGGTCGCTTTTCCGTCGGGATCTTCTTCATACAGCGTGACGGCGGTCGCCGGCGGCCCCCGGCGATCGCTCAGCAGCCGGACCCTCAGCAGGAACTCGAACGGACCCTTGCGCACGCGCAGCCGGTCGCCGACGGCGAGGGACTTGCCGGGCTTTCCCCGGATGCCGTTGACGTCGACCTTGCCGGCACTGATCGCCTGAGCGGCGAGGGCGCGGGTCCTAAAAAAGCGGGCGGCGCAGAGGTATTTGTCTAACCTCACCGAGCCGTCAGCCATCAGTCGTCAGCCATCAGCTTGCGAATGAAACCCGTGAGCATCCGCTTGACCTCGGCTGTCATTCGTTCCATGTGGACATAATCGGCGCGCGCGATAAACTCGAGATCGGCGGCCAGAAGCAGGTGATGCTGTAGCTCACTTGCGGAACTGAGCGCGACCTGGAGAAACCTAGCGAAATCGGTGCGGGTACGCCGCCCGCTTCCCTCGGCAATATTGGCACCGATCGACGCGGCCGACCGCCGTATCTGTGAGGTCAATCCGTACAGCTCGTCCTTCGGAAACCGTCTCGTCAACCGGTACAACGCGAGTGTCAGGGTGTGCGCTTTCGCCCACACCTTGATCTCTCGGAAGTCTCTCATTCACAACAATCGTTTAATCCTTCGCCTCAAGGCCCATCAATTCGACGCCGCCCGCATCAAAACAACTCAGCCGTCAGCTGGCATATCACCAAGCTGACGGCTGAGGGCTGACGGCTGACGACTCTAGGCTTTGCGAAGCCGCACGCCTCCCGACCCCGTCTCAATCTGCAGCCGTCCTCTGCCATCCCCGATGCGCCCTTCGACGTGATTCTCTTCGATGCGGCGGACGGTGACCGGGATGCTGCCCAGGTCGATCTCGCCCGAGCCGGTATCGAGCAGCACGTCCGCGCCGTAATCGGCCGGGA
>JBOHST010000247.1:0-8091 GCA_050733375.1 Gemmatimonadales bacterium | reverse complement strand
GGCCACCGGCCGAGCGGGTGAAGAGCGACGCCGCGAGGTTGCCCTGCAGGCTGTGGCGGCCGCTTTCGAAGCGCAGATAGGTCCCGCGAGCGGAGAAGAGCGCCCAGGGGCGCTCGAGGCGGAGCATAGGTGAGATGGACACGGCGGTGCTCGGGAGGAAGCCGTCGTAGCGCACGTCGCTGAGGCCGACGTCAACAGCGCCCATCACCTGCGCCATAAGGCGGGGCGTGAACGCGAGTGAAACGGCCACGACGGCGGTGGCTGCCCGCGTGGACCGACCGGTCTTCACGGGCCGGGGTGCAAGGGCTACGGCCTCCGGATCCCGCCGCCTGCTTCTCGCAGGGCGGAGTTGACCCGAACCGCCGCGGCCGCGGCCGGCGGGGCGCCGAGGGCGATGTCGCGCTCAACGGCGCGACGGAAGTCCACGATCTGGTCGTCGCGAGCGGATGGGGCAAGGGCGAGGACGGCCGCTGTTGCGGAGTCTGCCGGCACACCGCTGGCCACCAGATCGGTGAGCGCCGCGAGCGCAACCGTGAGGGATCGCGACCGCCGGTGACGCAACAGAGTCAGATCCGCGGGCCGGACGCCGGCGCGGAGCGCGCTCGCGCCCGCCTCCAGCTCAGCCGACGATGACCCTGCGCCGAGGGCGGCCCGCGCCGTCCCCAGCTCGGCGGCGAGCCTGCGAACCGCTGCGAGAATGCGCGCCGGCTGGGCGTGCTTCGAAGCGCCCTCCAGGGCCCGGTCCACGAGGGACTCAACAGGGAGTCCCGCGACGCGGGCGGAGTCGATGACAGCCTCGACGGACGCCCGTGTGTCGGGGTCGAGTCGCCGCTCGAGCCGGGGATCCTGGGCGGCGGCGCGTGGTGAAAGCAGGCCGGCAGCGAGTGAAACGCCGACGATCCACGTGGACTTTCGCATCGGGTCTATCCTCCTACCGTGACGACGGAGCTTGGGGTGCCGAAGTCGTCCTGCGCGCGTGGCGCCGTGGGGTCCGAAAGCCACAACCATCCATTGATGAGGAAGGCATAGCGGTGGCGGCCGGGGGGCAGGGGAAGCGCCACGCTCCAGAGCCCACCTTGCCTTGCGGGACGCATCGGTGTCGAGGTCGCATCCCAGTCGTTGAAGTCGCCCACCAGGGCGACCGACGTCGCGCCCTGGGCGATAAACACGAACTCAACCACCGCCGAGTTTGGACGCGATGCGGTGGACGCGCGGCTGGCCACGCGGCCGCCCAGCCACAACGCGAGGCCCGCCAGAACGGCCGCGGCCGCGAGCGCCGACAGCGGGGTCAATGAGAAGTCCCGTGGGCGTCGCAGCCAGTCCCACGCCGCGGCCAAGCGGCTCTCCTCCATCGGGGCGGCGAACACTCGCGCCATCACGTGAGTGTCGAGCAACGGATCCATCTCGACGGGCTCGCGCAGCCGCTCGATCATCCGCTCCAGCCCGTCTGCGTCGCGCTCAAACACGTTCGACCTCGGTCAACAGAGCTCGCAGCTGCTCGCACGCTCGCTTCACTCGCATCTTCAAGGCTGACACCCCTGCGCCGGTGAGACGCGACATCTCGTCGTAGTCCAAGTCCTCCACGTGCTTCAACAAGAACGCCTCACGCATCCCGGGCGCGAGGCGTCGCAGCGCCCAACGAACGGTGTCATCCCACTCTGGGATCGCCGGGGCAGGCGCCCGTTCCAGCGATACCTCGTCGCGGACGAAGGTCCGGTGGCGGCGCGCCGTCCTGCGACCTGTCGTGCGGCAGCGGTTCACGAGAATGGCGAACAGCCAGGGTCCGAATCGCTCGCCGTCGTCGTAGCGCGCCAGCGAGCGGTAGGCGCGGACGAACGCATCCTGCACCGCCTCCTCGGCGTCCTCGCGGTCGCTCAACATCTGCATGGCGTAGCGACCGAGCCGATCGCGATAGCGCGCGACCAGCACGGCGAAGGCCGCCGTGTCGCCTTCACGCACCCGGCGAACGATCTCCGCGTCGCTCGTCCCCACCCTCTGATATACCCACCGCCGCCCCTGCCGGGTCACGTTTGGTCTGATTGTGACGCGGGAGAGCGGGACCGGGGTATTCGCTTCCGAACCATCACGCACGCTGGAGCGCGCATGAAACGCTTCCTGATCGCCGCGGCCGCCGCACTGGGACCCATTGGTGTCGCCTGCTACCAGGACGAGGCCTTGCACCCGCCCGGCATCGCGCCGACAAGGGTGCTTCTGACCGACGCCCCGTTTCCCTACGACTCGGTCTCTAGTGTCAACGTCTACGTAACCCGCGTCGAGGCCTCTCCACGCGACACTGCCCCGGCCGACCGCGCAGCCGGGAGGGTCACATGGATCGAGATCGCGGCGCCGAAAAAGAGGTTCGACCTGCTGACGTTGCAGCAGGGGACCACCGCTTTCGTCGGCGAGGGTGCGATCGACGCCGGCCAATACATCGAAGTCCGAATGACGATCGATGTCGACTCATCCTCCATCAAATACCTCGACGGATCCGACGCGGTCGTGCACTGGCCATCACCGGGGCAGGGTCAGATCTTCGTGTACGCCGGGGTGGAGGAGCAATTGGCGGTGTCGGCCACCGGCGCCGTGATCGTACTCGACTTCGACGTGGGCCGCAGTTTTCTTTACAACCTCTTCGGCGTCAGGGAGTTTCACAGTCAACCGGTGCTGCGCGCGGTGAACAGCGCTGCGACGGGGGCGATCGCCGGCACGGTGACGGCTCCGGACATCGAGGGTATGCCGGTTCCGATTCAGAACGCCAACATTACGGTCTACGGCGGCGACCCGAACCAGCTTCCGGGCCAGTGGTACGTAGTGGCCACCGGCCGCAGCGACGCGCAGGGCCGCTACAAGGTCGCTTTCCTGCGCGCGGGGGCGTACATCGTCCGGGTCGAGCAACCGGACTTCCCGGCCTTCGAAGCGGTGACGACACCGAACGTGCAGGTCACCGTCGGCTCCGAGACATCGCACTCGGTGATGCTCCCGCTCGCCGGCGCCGGGGGTGCCTTCCTCAACGTCACTGGCCCGACGACAGTGGGCGTCGGCGGCACTATCGTGTTTCGGGCGGCTGTGGGCGACTCGAACGGCAACCCGGTGCAGAATCCCCAGATTTCTTGGTTCACCCGCGACTCCTTGACCGCCATGCTGTTGGACTCGAGCTATTCCGATACGCTTCAGTTCGTGCTCGGCCTGCGGCCGGGGACGACACGGATCGTCGCGTACGCACCGAGCTTGCTGGTGGCGGATTCGGTCGCGATCGAGGTGATGGGTTCATCGCCTAACGATACCGTCGCGACCGTCATTGTGACGCCTGCGAGCCTCACCCTGGCCGTCGGTGACAGCACATTCCTCTCGGCCGTGCTGCGGAATTCGGTAGGAGACGTGCTCACCAACCGGCCAATCTCGTGGTTCCAGTCGGACTCCATGGGAGTCGTGGATCTCCTCGTCACCGTCGGCCCCACGGCGGTGCTCAAGGCGCGCAAGACCGGCACGACCACGATCAACGCGGTGAGCGAAGGCAAGAGCGGCGGCGCGACAATCACCGTGCAATAGCCACCTTCCGGCGCCCTCCGAAGTAGGTTTCGCGCGACTGTTGTGCGCGATCCTTCGGAGGGCGTTCTGTTGGAGCACCACCTGCCACGCGGCGGCTTCACCAATCCCTGGGGCGACGGCGCGTTGCCGGCGCGCGCCGGCGGATTCCTGCGGTGGCAGCTCGACCGTCGTGTGCGTCCGCCGCCGCCCGATCCCGATCCCACCACCTTTCGGCTCGCAACGCCCGCGTTCGCCGTTCCCCGCGCTGCGGCCGACCGTCTCACCATCACGTGGGTCGGCCACTCGACGTTTCTGCTGCAGATCGGAGAGCTGAACGTGCTGACCGATCCGATGTGGAGCGAGCGGGCGTCGCCTCTGCCGGGGATCGGGCCGAGGCGTTGGGTCGCGCCCGGGATTCCATTCGACGACCTACCGGAGATCGACGCCGTGCTCCAGTCGCACGACCATTACGATCATCTGGACGACTTCACCGTGTGCCGGCTCGAAGCGCTGTATCCCGGCGCCCACTGGCTCGTCCCGCTCGGCCTCGGATCGTTTCTGCGGCGGCGTGGCGTGCACGAGGTGCGCGAGCTCGACTGGTGGCAAGAAACGTCGTTGGGGCCGGTCACGATCGGGTGCACGCCGGCGCAACACTTCAGCGGTCGCACCCCCTGGTGGCGTAACAAGACGCTCTGGTGCGGCTGGAGCGTGGCGGCGGCCGGACGGCGACTCTTCTTCGCGGGCGACACCGGGTATCACCCCGCATTCCCGAGCATCGGAGCACGATTCGGTCCATTCGATATCGCCCTCGTGCCGATCGGCGCCTACGAGCCACGCTGGTTCATGCAGCCGGTGCACATGAACCCGGAGGAAGCGGTGCAGGCGTTGCAGGACGTTGCCCGCGGAGCGGTAGACGGACGTCCGACCCGGATGGTCCCGATGCATTGGGGGACGTTCAAGCTGACCGACGAGCCGCTGGATGAGCCCCCGCTGCGTGCGCGAGCCGCCTGGGAGCGGGCGGGACTTTCAGCGGAGCACTTCTGCTTGTTGGCGCATGGGGAGACGCTGATAATCTGAACTGCGCCGTCAGCCGTCAGCCGTCAGTCGTCAGCCGTCAGTCGTCAGCTTCGATGTGACTGGGGCTCCGATTCCCGAATGAACTCAGGTCCACTGACGGCTGATGGCTGATAGCTGACCGCTATCCCAGCGGCACCACAAACCGCACCGTGACACTCTCCGCCGTCTGCGGCGCCACAGTGCAGTAACAGTCCTTGCCGAGGATCCGCTTCACGCCCAGCACTTCCGCTTCGGCGATTCCGGCCACGTCGCGATAGGTGATCTCGAGCGTCTGACCGTCGATCACCCGGTAGCTCACCGGACGTCCCAGCAGTCGGTGGTGCGGGTCGATGCGGACCAGGCCAAGGGCGAGCTGGCGTTGAATGCCGTCGATGCGGCTGGCGGTCACGTTCGGCTCTCGTTGCCGCGCACCGCCGCCGCGTTGCGTCGCATCCCTGCGGCGCCGGGGCGCGCAAACGGCGTATCGCCGTAGCGGGCGACGAACGCCGCGCTGTCGAGCGCGAGCATCTCGGGGAGATCGGGCGCGGCGAGTTCGGCACGCGGCGCGAGCTCGGGGTCGTCGGTGGGGCGGGCGAAGCGCACGTTCCAGGGACAGACATCCTGGCACACGTCGCAGCCGAACAGCCAGTCCCCGACCGAATCGCGCTCCGGCGGCGTGAATGCGCCGCGCCGCTCGATCGTGAGGTATGAGATGCAGCGCCGTGCGTCGAGCGTGTGGGGCGCGACGAACGCCTTGGTGGGACAGGCCTCGAGGCACGCGCGACAGGTGCCGCAACGATCCGCTTCGAACGGAAGGTCAGGCGCCAGATCGGCGGTGGTGAGCACGACGCCGATGAAGGTGAACGAGCCGAGGTCCGGGCTGATCAGCATGGTGTTCTTGGCGATCCAGCCGAGGCCGGCGCGCTGCGCCAGCTCACGCTCCGGAACCGGACCGGCGTCCACGTAGGCGCGGGTGCGAGCCGCGGGGACGATGTCCCGGATCGCGGCGGCAAGGCGCTCGAGCCTCGTGCCCAGGACGCGGTGGTAGTCAGCCGACCAGGCGTATTGGGCGACGCGGGCTTTCGCAGGAACGGCTGACCCTGCATCCCTGCCGTGGCAATAATTGCTGAGGGTGACCACGGCGACCCGGGCCTCGGGCATGACCCTGCGCGGGTCCTTTCGTTTCTCTGCCTGACGATGCAGGTAGGTCATGGTGCCGGCGTAACCGGCTTGGAGCCAGCGGTCAAGCTCGGTGGCGTGCGGATTCGGCTCGAGCGGCGCGATTCCCACGGCGTCGAAACCCATCGTCAGGGCTCGTCGCTTGAGCTCCGCGCTTGTCTGCGTCGGGCTGAGCCTCACGGCGTTCTCCATACGCTTCCTTGCCTACGCCTTTTCAATACGTCTTTGTCCTCTACAAGTGCATCGTCTCCCGTCGCCAGCGGGCGAACCGCACCATGTCCTCGACCGGCGGCACGGCGTTTTCATCGCCGTAGGCGGTGAACATGCGCCAGCGCATGTACCCGCGAGGCGGCAACGGCAAAAACGGCGGCCGGCGATACCAATCGCGCGCGCGGAAGCTCCACGCAAGGCGCGCGAGATCCACCGCGAGACGCGGGCGCACGGCCGCGCGCAGCGCCAGGCGGGCATACAACGTCGTCCAACTCGCCGGAGTCTGCATGGCTTCTGTATATTCAGCGCCTATGACGCTTGCAAGCGGCGTCGCCGCCGGCGCCATCGCCGGCGCGCATCCGCTGGCCCGGTACCGGAGCGAATTCCCGATCTTCCGGGACCGGATCTACCTCAACACCTGTTCGTTGGGCGCGCTGGGGGACCGGGCCCGCCGCAAAGTAGCCGAGTTCCTGGACGTCTGGCAGGCGCGCGGTGCTGCGGCGTGGTACGACGTGTGGTGGGAGGCGCTGGGCGAATTGCGAGCGCGCTATGGGCGGCTCATCGGCGCCCAACCGGCCGAGATCGCGCTCGCGCCCAGCGTCTCGGTCGCGGTGACCGCGGCGGCGAGCGCTCTCGACTACGCGAACCGTCCCCGCATCGTCGTCACTGCCCTCGACTTCCCGACCGTCGTGTACCAGTGGCTCGCCAAGCGACAATCCGGCGTGGACGTCGTCGTGGTCGAGAGTCCGGATGGGGTGAGCGTCCCGGTCGAAGCCATCGCCCGCGCCGTGGACGACCGGACGGCGCTGGTCGCGACGTCGCACGTGTATTTCACGAGCGGCGCCATCCAGGACATCGCGGCGGTCGCCGAGATCGCCCATCGGAAGGGCGCGCTGTGCCTCGTCGACGCGTACCAGGCGGTTGGCCAGGTGCCGGTGGACGCGCCCGCGGCCGGGGTAGACTTCCTCATCGCGGGCGGCTTGAAATGGCTGCTCGGTGGAACGGGGATCGTGTTCCTCTACGTTCGGGACGGTCTCGTGCGGCAGCTGGTGCCGACGGTTGCCGGCTGGTTCGGCCATCGGGACCAGTTCGCGTTCGACCCCCGGGTGCTGGAGCTGCACGACGACGCGCGTCGCTTCGAGCTCGGCACTCCGGCGCTCGCCGCGGTCTACACACAACTGGGCGGCCTCGAGTACATCGAGGAGATCGGTGTGCCGGCGATTCGACGTGTCACCGCCGACCTCACCGAGGACTTAGTAGCGCGCGCGCGGGCGGCGGGGCTCGGGCCCAAGGTCGCGTCGACGCCCGAGACGCGCTCGGCGATCGTCATGCTGCCGGCCGTCGATCCGGCGGGTGCCGTGCGCCACCTCGCGGCGGCCGGTATCGTGGCGGACGCGCGGCCGGGGCATGTCCGGCTCTCACCCTTCTTCTACAACGTCCAGGACGATCATGTCGCAGCACTCGAGCGGCTCACATCGCACCGCGGTCACTGAAGACGAACGTCTGCTCACCCCGCCGACGCAGGAGCGGCGGGCGTTCGTGCACACCGATCCGTGGCGCGTGCTGCGGATCATGGGGGAGTTCGTCGAGGGGTTCGACACCCTGTCGGACGTGCGCAACGCGGTCTCGATCTTCGGGTCGGCGCGCACCAAGCCAGACGATCCGTATTACGAAAAGGCGGTCGAGACCTCTCGACTCCTGGCCAAGCAGGGGGTGCCGATCATCACCGGCGGCGGGCCGGGGATCATGGAGGCGGCGAACCGGGGCGCGCAGGAAGGGAACGGGTTGTCGATCGGCTGCAACATCGAGCTGCCGTTCGAGCAGGGCACCAATCCCTACGTGGAGCGGTCCATCAACTTCCGATACTTCTTCGTCCGCAAGACGATGTTCGTGAAATACTCCACGGCGTTCATCGTGTTTCCGGGCGGCTTTGGAACAATGGACGAGCTGTTCGAGGCGCTGACGCTGATCCAGACGGGGAAGGTGACGATGTTCCCGGTCGTGCTGTTTGGACGGGAGTACTGGCGTGGCCTGATCCAATGGATGGAGGATCGCGTGGTGGGGGAGGGGAAGATCGATACGAAAGACCTGGAGCTGCTGCATGTGACGGACCACCCG
>JBOHST010000246.1:0-11457 GCA_050733375.1 Gemmatimonadales bacterium | reverse complement strand
GCTCGACAGCTCCTCCTCGAGCACGTCGGTCACAGCCGACTCGATCACCTGTGGGCTCGCGCCCGGCAGCACCACCGTGACGGAGACCACCGGCGGGTCTGCGTCAGGAAACTCCCGCACCGGCAGGCGGCTGTACCCGATTGCGCCCACCAGCACCAGTCCGGCGCTCACCACGCTGGACAGCACCGGCCGGCGAATGAATGTCTCGGCAAAATGCATGCGGTCTCCTTAGCTCGTCAGCCTCAAGTGTGGCACGGTCGAATCCAACTGCCTCAGCTATTCGTCGAACGGAGCCGGGTCGAATCGACGACGACGGGTCGCAGCCGTGCGGCCGTGAGCTCGGGCACGGCCGTGATGAAGACCGTCGGCTTCAGTGCGTCGTTGGCCATGGGGACCCGAAGATATACCGAAGGTAATGCGCTTCGCAAGCGCGTTGACGTACAACTGGAAGTCGAACCATGCCAAGCTGTTGGCATACGCGAGCGAGCGTGCTCCTGTTGCGGGGATGCGCAAAGTCGACACGTGTCGCGCTCGTGTCGCTGCGGCGTTCACCCAGTACCGACCGGTAGGTATGTATTATATTGCCGGTGGGCTGTCAAGGGTCGTTTGCCAACCCCGGCCGACAGCCGCTACATACCGATTGGTGTGGACGACGCGTTCTTACCGAGGAGAGGCATGGCGAAGCGACCGGCGAAGCGCCGCCTGCGGGAGCCCGACGTCACACGCGAAAAGCTGCTCCAGGCCGCGTTCGAGGAGATCTATCGGTGTGGTTTCCAGGCGGCAAGCCTGGACACGATCCTGACCAACGCGGGCGTGACGAAGGGCGCGTTATACCACCACTTTCCGAATAAGGCGGCGCTCGGCTACGCAGTGGTGGACGAGGTCGTGAAGGCTCCTTTGTTGGAGGCGTGGGTCGGCCGGCTCGAACGATGCACCGGCGATCCCCTCACCGCTCTCCAGCAGGTGCTCCGGCAACGAGCCGGGGACTTCGCAGGCAAGGGGATCGAGTGTGGCTGCCCGCTCAACAACCTGGCCCAGGAAATGTCCCCGCTCGACGAGCGGTTCCGACGGCGTGTCGCGGCCCTGCTCGATACCTGGACGGATTCCTTCGCCGCTGTCCTGAGGCGCGGGCAGGAGCAGGGCACCGTGCGGCGCGATGTGGATGCGCGGCAGGTCGCCGCGTTTGTCGTGGCCGCGATCGAGGGCTCGTTCGGCCTGGCCAAGAACGCTAAGAGCCTGGCGGTGTTGCACGCGAATTTGGAGATGCTGGCTCGGTTTCTGGAAACCCTTCGCCCGGCGCCAGCGGGGCGGCCCTCGTAGCTCAGCCATGACCGACGACTCAGCGGATCGCGTGTACGGCGTGCAGCAGTTTCGCTGAGCTCGTGCTTGTTGACGTCGAAGACTGGTTACGCCGGTCCGGCGGTCCCTAAAGGTTCGATCTCCTCAGCATCATCCGTTTGACTGCCGCGACGAGCGCGTCGCCCTCCGCGCGCCCCACGGAAACCGCAAGCCGCACGGTGGCCCCCGCGAGGTGCCACATGAGAAACGCGGAGGCGGCGAGCTCGGCGCGGTCGGCCCTGGGCCGCAGGCGCGCCATAACGCGAGCCAACAGTGCGGCGTTTGCCCGGCTGTCGCCAATGTCGATGTCCATAAGCGCCTTGTCGGCCTGGGTGCCCGACCAGATGTCGCGCCGCACGGGTTCTTTCAGGAACATCTCGTAATAGGTGTCGATCAGTCGGGCGAACGCGGCCCGCAGGCCGGCCGCGTCCCGGACTTTGGCAAGTTCGGCCTCGATACAGGCCCGGTCCTGGGCGTTGTAGCGCTGCGCCAGAGTGCGGATGATCGCGGCTTTATCTGGGAAGTACTGGTACAACGAACCGATCGGCACGCCCGCCTGCTCAGCGACGTCGCTCATGCGCATCGCTTCACTTCCCCTGTCGGCGATCAAGCCGGCGGCCGCGGTGAGCAGGCGCTCCACACGCTCGCGGCTGCGCCGTTGGGTTGGCGCGCGGCGCAGCGCGGCCAGGCCCCCTTCAGGTGCGGGAACGGTGGGAGTGCGGCCGGCCATAGGCTCTCCTTCGAGTTGGGATGGCCCTTGACTTGCAAAATATGAGTATTTATCATATTCTGCAATGTGAGGGTTACTCATATTAAACTCACTTCAGGAGGCATCCATGGACGGCAGGACCTTAGTAATTGGCGGAACGGGGAAGACGGGCCGCCGAGTGGTACAGCGGCTCGAAGCGCGCGGGCTGCCGGTGAGGGTCGGTTCGCGCGCCGGCGAGCCGCCGTTCGACTGGGAGGACCAGGCCACATGGGCACCCGCGCTCCGTAATACGGACGCCGCGTACATCACCTACCACCCGGACCTGGCGCTCCCCGGTGCCGCCGCCGCAATCATGTCGTTCGCCGAGTTGGCGGTGGAAAGCGGGGTCGGACGGCTGGTGCTGCTGTCGGGCCGGGGTGAGGAGGAGGCCGAGCGCTGCGAGCAGGTGGTGCGGGACTCCGGCGCCGACTGGACGATCCTCCGGTCGAGTTGGTTTTCCCAGAACTTCAGCGAGAACTACCTGCGCGATCCGGTGCTCGGCGGCGAGGTCGTCCTTCCGGCGGGGAACGTCGGAGAGCCGTTCATCGACGCCGAGGACATCGCGGACGTCGCCGTTGCGGCGCTGACCGAGGACGGGCACGCGGGACAGCTATACGAGCTGACCGGCCCTGGGTTGTTGACCTTCGCGGAGGCGGTCGAGGAAATCGCTAAGGCCACCGGCCGGGAGATCCATTACGTGCAGGTTTCCCCGGAGCAGTACGCGTCCGCGCTGGCCAAACAGAACGTGCCGGCCGAGTATGTGTGGCTGTTGAACTATCTGTTCGCCACCGTCCTCGATGGCCGCAACGCCCACCTGACAGATGGCGTCCACCGCGCTCTGGGGCGCAACCCTCGGGATTTCAGCGACTACGCGCGAGACGCCGCCGCCAGCGGCGTTTGGGGCGGTGCGGGGGTCCCAGGATGAAAGACACCTTGCTGCAGGCCCTGACCCTCGTCTCGGCCCTCGGCTGTGGGCTGGTCGCCGGGGTCTTCTTCGCCTTTTCGACCTTCGTGATGAAGGCCCTTGCCCGCCTCCCCGCGGGGCAGGGGATCGCCGCCATGCAATCCATCAATGTCACGGTGATTAACCCGTTGTTCATGGGGGCGATATTCGGAACGGCCGTGACGTGTGTCCTCGTGGCCATAACCGCGCTGCGATCGTGGCACGAACCCGGTGCCGTCTACCTGTTGGTCGGCAGTCTGCTGTATCTGGTTGGCACTGTAGGGGTGACGATCGTGTTCAGCGTGCCGCTGAACAACGCGTTGGCGGCGGTGGGGCCGGAAAGCGGTGGGGGTGCGAGCCTCTGGGTCCGTTACGTCGCTGCCTGGACGGGCTGGAACCATGTGCGGACGGTCGCGGCCCTGGCAGCGGCCGCATCACTCACCGTTGCGTTGTGGATGGCCCCCGGCGGGTGAGCGTCGCCGCGTACACACGCCGGAGGCGGGCCTCGAGTTCGACCTCGCTCAGGTCGTCGTTGGCGAAGTGACGCGTCAGCTATCTCGCCGTGCGACCTTCGCGACGGTCTCCCAGGTGCGGGTCGTCAGCTCCTTGCCGAACGTCTTCTCGATAAGCGCCATGAACACGGGGCCCTTGGGGGTCCGGACATAGGCACTGAAGATCTCAGTGCCTTTCATGGAGAGGATGCGCGCACCTTCGAACTCGATCGGCAGCGCGAGCGTCGCCGTCGGCCGGTCGCGCAGGAACGTGACGATGCGTTTCGCGGTGGGATCCAGGCGAAACGCTTTGTACGGGTTGGACGCGAGCATCTTCCGGAGCGCGTCGATCGGACGCACGATCGTGAGAAACGCCTGACCGAGCCGCTGCTTCATGGCCGCTTCAGCCTTGCGCTGCAGCGACGCTGCGGACGCGACGCGCGCGCTGAACACGACATTGCCGCTCGAGAGCAGGGTCTTCACGTCCGTGAAGCCGGCTGCTTCGAACGCCTTCTTCAGCTCCGGCATCTTCGCGTTCATCGGACTCACGCCCCGGAGAAACGCGGCATAGCGATGACTCACGGGGCGGTGCGACTCCGGCGCTCGTTCTCCGCGATGCGCGCCTTGACGAGTTTTTTCACGAGCGCGGCCGGGAGCGGCTGGTCGGCTGGAAACCGGATCGACGCCCGGCCGACCTTGTAGGCCTTAAGTTGAGCCGCATGCGCGCGCATCACCGACGGGCTCATGACGTGGAAGGTGCAATGGTCCCGCAACGCCGCGAAGCCCACCAGGTGTCCGTGGTGCCGGTAGGTCGGGATCTGGTAGCTGATGACCTCGCTGGCCTTGGGCGCGGCGGCCCGGATCGTCTGGCGGAGCTGCGCCAACGCGAGCCGCGCCCCTTTGGGCGCGGCCGCGATGTACGCATCCACATCTCGTGCCGGAACGCTCATGCGATTCTCCAGGTACTCGGCGAGACGATCCATGGTCTCGGCCGCCCCGGCCTCCATCCCCGACTGGAGCATGCCGTCGCGGTCTTCCTTCGAGTCGAACAGGCTCCTCGACGTCAGTGTCGTCTGGCCGTCTCGCTCGACCAAGGTCAGCGTCTCGAGCGATACATGGCCGGGCATTCCTTCGAATTCGAACGTCCGGACGATCAGATCCGGCGGCACGATCTCGCGATAGACGCCCCGGAACCCGTACTCCTGGCCGTCGGACCCGCGCTGGACGAACCGCCAGGCCCCGCCCGGGCGGAAGTCCATTTCGCAGCTGGAGACCGAGAACCTGCTCGGACCCCACCACTGTCTCAGGTGCTCGCACGTGGTGTGGGCCTCAAAGACGAGCCGGCGTGGTGCATCAAACACCCGAGTCAACTGGAGTTCCCGATCCGACGGCCGCGTCAACGTCATGGCGCGACGATCAGCGGCGTTCCGCGCCTTGGGTTTCGGCGTCATGGCGTTTCACTCCCTGTATTGACTGTTTTCAGGTAATCGGACAGCAGATCGAAACATTCGGCCCAGCCCTCGCCGTGCCCGTCGCGTGCCTCGACCGATTCAAAGAACGCTTGGCGGAAGGTCAGCTCCGTCTTCCCAGCGCGATCGGCCAGGGTCACGGTCACCAGCGTCTCGTGTCCCCGCTTCCCGTCCGGGCCGTCCCAGGCATGCGTGAAGACGAGCCGTTCGGGTGCGACGATTTCTCGATACACGCCGCCGAGCCAGAGATCCTTCCCGTCCGGAGAGCGCATGCACGCCCGCCAGGTGCCGCCGGGACGGAGGTCCCCCTCGGAATGGGTAATCGTGAAGCCTCGGGGGGCCGACCAAAGCACCAGATGTTCGGCCTCGGTCCAGGCTTTGAAGACCAGGCTTCGTGGCGCGTCGAAGCTGCGTGTGATGACCAATTCCGGCTTCGTCGATCGCGCGTCCATGCTAGTTCTTGCGGCCATGTTTCTACTCCTTCTCTTGCAGTGCACGCAGGTAGTCGTCCAGCCGATCGAATTTCTCCTCCCAGATGCGACGGTAGCGCTCGACCCACTGGTCGACCTCCTTGAGCGGTCCCGCCTCGATCCGGCAGGGACGCCACTGCGCCTCGCGGCCGCGGGCGATCAGGCCGGCACGCTCGAGCACCTTGAGGTGCTTCGAAACCGCAGGCAGGCTGATCTCGAACGGCTCGGCCAGCTCGGTGACGGAGGCGACTCCCCGAGACAGCCGTGCGAGGATCGCGCGCCGGGTGGGATCGGCGAGGGCCGAGAAGGTCGCGGTCAGGCGGTCAGGGGTCAGGGCTTGGGGCCCCACGGCGTACTTAACCATAAGGTTAAATACAACAGACCGGCTTTTTTGTCAAGCGACCTCCCCCGGACTCCGGCGTCGCATTCTCGAGCTGCTGACCGAGAACGACCGGGGGACATGGTGCAGATTGACCGACTCCTGCGGCTGGGCGTGGGTCTGCTTTCGCTTCGCTCCGTCGGAATGACACCGAAATCGACTCTTGAGGTTCAGGCCATTAACGACGGTGTGCGAGCCAGCGCAAGAGACTTGGAAGGTAGTCCGGCGCCGTGACGGGCCACCCACTTGGGCCCGGCCGCAGCCGGAAGGAATGGTCGGCACCGGGAAGGATCCGTACCGTCAGGTTCGTGTTGCCGGCCTGGCGCAGAACCGCGCCGATGCGCGACGCGCTTGTCGCCGCCGGTACGCGCTGATCATCGGCACCGTAGATGAGCAGCACCGGGACCCGGACCCGCGCCCACCACTCGAGCGGATTGTACTTCGCAAAGACCCGAGAAAACGCCCAGTATGAGTTGTCGGAGGCCGGCGGCGGGAAGTACCACGGGCGGTCCTTTAGTGCCGCGGCCAGCGAATCCAGGACCATGCGCGGGCGCCCGCGATAGGCCACGGCCACCAGCTCACTCACGTATCGCGTTGCGTCGCCTGAATCCGCTGCAGTCGCCGCGGCCGGAAGCACCGAGTTCAGAATACTGAAGATCTCGACTGAGTCCGTCGGGAGTCCGGCGGCCGCTGAGCCGATGACGAACGCCACGGAAGCGGACCGAGCCGCGACCATCGGCGCCAACGTCCCGCCCTGACTGTGGCCGTGTACGCCGATACGCGTCGGGTCGATCCGCGGCTCACTCGACAGCCACTCCACGGCGGCCACGGCATCCCCCACGAGGTCGTCAGGGGTGGCGAGGCGCCAGTCTCCGGTGGAAGTCCCGACGCCGCGTTTGTCGAAAATCAGACTGGCGATGCCCTGAGCCGCGAGCTGGGTTGCGAGGTAGCGGGGTGCCCAGCGGCCTTCTGGCCCGGAGCCGTGCAGGAACACGACGGTCGGGACGCGGCCCTCGACGCGCGGCAGGAGCAGCGTTCCGGCGAGCGTAACCGCACCGTTGCGAAATGTGACGTCGCGCTCGTCGTAGGTCGGCGGCCTCGGCACGCTCCGGTGATAAGCGAATCGTCCGTCGCTCGTGCCCTCTTGCACGGCACCGACGAGAGAGTCACCGCGGAGCTGTCCCTTGAATTCCGTGGTTGTCCGATCGCCCCGCAGCACCATCGTCACGTCGCAGCACCCTGCGATCCGCACTTCCTGGAAGGGGATGCCCCCGACGCGCAGGCGCTCCGAGCCGAACGTGGCCGTGTAGTGGCCGGTCGTGTCACGATGCACGATCAGGGTGACGGGCAGCGTATCGCCGTCCCGCGACCAATAGCCCTGCCATGCACCATCGAGCCGATCTTGGCCGAAGGCTGTTGATGGGCTGAGGAAGCAGACGAGGAGAATGACGGGCAGGCGCATGCTCGAGGCTCTTGTCGGGGTCGATTCAGCGTACGTAGACTATATCTCGCGGTTTCGGCGAACGATTGTTTCAGTCCCTCGTGGTACGCCTCTATCTGCACCGGAGCTCCTGATGCGCCTCTTTTGGTTCCCACTGATCCTGCTCGCCGCGCCGGCCGTCGCTCAGTCCGATGTGGACATCGCCCAATCGACCGCCCGGATCGGGCCCCGCATGATCGAGATCCGTCACGACATCCATCGTAATCCGGAAATGGGGAACCGGGAGACCCGCACCGCGGATCTGGTGGCGCGGGAGCTCAAGCGGCTTGGCCTCGAAGTGCGGACCGGGGTGGCACACACTGGTGTCGTGGGCGTTTTGCGCGGCGGGCGCCCCGGACCGGTGGTCGCGATCCGGGCGGATATGGACGGGCTGCCGGTGACCGAGCAAACCGATCTGCCGTTCAAGTCCATTGCCCGCGCCCAATACCTTGGCCGTGAGACCGGGGTGTCCCACGCCTGCGGCCACGACACCCATGTCGCCGCGCAATTGGGAGTGGCCAACATCCTGGCGGGCATGAAGGACCGGCTGACCGGGACCGTGGTTTTCATTTTCCAGCCGGCGGAGGAGGGGGTTCCCCCGGGTGAGACAGGCGGCGCCAAGCAGATGGTCGCGGAGGGGGTTCTGACCAACCCGCGGCCGGACGTGATCCTGGCGTTCCACGCCAACGGCGACCCGCCGGATGAAGCGGGGGACGATGAGCTGCTGGGGCGCGTGGCCTACACTACTGGACCTTTCGCCGCCAGCTCCACGCGCTGGACGGCCAATGTCATCGGTCGCCAGTCCCACGGGGCCTCTCCCCATCTCGGTGTGGACGCTGCCGTCACCGCGTCGCAGATCGTGCTCGCGTTGCAGACCATTCGATCGCGAACCCTCCCGCCCCTGACGCCCAGCGTGGTCACGGTCGGGGTCATGCGCGGCGGCGATCGACACAACATCGTCCCCGGCGACATGCATCTGGAAGGCACCATCCGGACCTTCGACATGGATGTGCTGGACACCATCGAGAGCCGGATGCGTGCGATCTTCGACGGCATCACCAAGGCGGCAGGGGCGCGCTTCACGCTCGCGCTGGATCGCTCCCACCCGGTCACGGTCAACGACACCGCGCTCACCCGACGCCTGGCCCCGGTGCTGGCACGGGTGGTCGGAGCAGCCAATGTGCGCGAGGTGCCACCCCAGATGGGCGCGGAAGATTTCTCCTACTTCGCCCGCGAGATCCCCGGTTTCTACATCTCGGTTGGAGCCGTGCCCCCAGGGAAGGCTTCCGGCGGCCATCATACGCCGACCTTCTATGCCGATGACGGCACGGTGCCGGTCGCGATGCGGGTGATGACAGCGCTGGTGCTGGAGGCGTTGGCCGGGATCAAGTAGCTCAGGCCGCGCAACACGAGAGCTTCGCCACGTCTTTTGTAAACGCCTGGGCGGCGAGCTTGATCCCCTCCGACAGCGTCAGGTACGGGTGGAAGGACGAGGTCAGGTCTTCGATGCGCAGTCCGAACTTGATCGCTAGCGCCGGCTCCGTGATCATCTCGCCCGCCTCGGCCGCAAGGATGTGTGCGCCGATGATCTTCCGGGTGGGCGCGTCCGCCACGAGCTTGACGAACCCCCGGGTGTCCCGCGCCGCGAGGGACCGGGGCACATGCTCGAGCGGTAGTTTCGAGAGGAGCGGCTCGATCCCTTGGGCGCGCGCCTGATCTTCGGTGAGCCCGACGGAGGCGACCGCTGGATCGGTAAACATTACCTTGGGCAGCGCCGTGAGATCATACCGCCGTGAATTCCCGGTCAGCGCGTTCTCAGCCGCTAGTGCCCCGCCGTACGCTGCCACGTACACGAACTTCGGGTCGCCAATGACGTCGCCCGCGGCGTACACGTCGGGGTTCGTGGTTTGCAGTAAATCGTTGACGACGGTCTCCCCCTTCTTTCCGAGGGTGACACCGAGCACGTCCAGCCCGAAGCCCGCCGTGTTGGCTCGCCGCCCCGTGGCGACGAGCAACTGCTCCACCCGGGCAGTTTGGGATGCGCCACCCGCGCGGAACGAGACGGTGTAGCCGTCCTGGTTCCGGCTCACCTCATCGATCTGAGCGGCCGCGTGTACCTCCAGCCCCTCCTTCCGAAGGTAGTCGCCCAGGCCACTCCCGATGTCAGCGTCCTCAGCGGGGACCACACGCGGTAGCGCTTCGAGCACCGTAACCCGAGCCCCAAGCCGAGCGAACATTTGAGCGAGCTCCAGGCCGACGGCGCTCGCGCCGATCACGATGAGTGATTCCGGCAGGCGCTCGAGCGCCATGGCCGAAGCGTTGTCCAAGTGGCCGGCCTCCGCCAGGCCGGGGATCGGGGGCGCCCACGGTGAGGCCCCCGTCGTGACCAGGATCTTGCGGGTCCCGAGGGCACGGCCGCCCGCCAGGCGGACCTCCGTGCTCGAGACGAGGGTGGCCCGCTCCTGTAACAGCGTGATAGACGGATAGGCACGCAGCACGTTCCAGTACTTCGCCTGGCGCAGCTCGGCGACGAGCGCGTCCTTCTCCGCCCGCACGGTGGGCCAGTCGGGGCGACCGTCGCTGGTGGAAACGCCCCGGAATCCATGATGCACGCGGCGGTGCTGCGCTTCGGCTGCCCGGATGAGCGTCTTCGACGGCACGCAGCCGACGTTGACGCAGGTGCCGCCCAGCATCCCGCCCTCGGCCATCGCCACGCGGGCGCCGAGATCGGCCGCCTTGATCGCGGCGGCGAAGCCCGCCGAGCCGCCCCCCAGGATCACGAGGTCGAACTCTCCGTCACCTCGCGAGATGACAGCTGGACTCTCGGGGGGCCGCGGCTGGTCCTTGCCCCGGGCGCGATAGCCCGCCTTCGCGACGGCGCGCTCGACCCGGTCGGTCGTGACTTCTGGGCCCGCTGTGATGCGCGCGAAAGCTCCGGCGTGACTGACCTCGAGAACTTCCTTGACTCCAGGGACAGATTGGAGCGCCTTGGAGACTGAGCGCTCGCAGTGATCGCACGTCATCCCCCGAACCTCAATGCTGAGCTCCCGCTCGTCCGTCATGGCCGCGAGGCCTTGCTCGAGTCCGGCAGAATCGTCGCCCCGAAGCCGGTGAGCTGCGTGAGGTGGGCGGCGACGCGGGACGGGGTGACCCGCTTCGGGTCGTAGCGCACCACGCCGAGGCTGTCGTCCAGTGTGACCGTGGCGCTATAGACCCCGGGGAGTCGCCTCAACGCGAGGCGCGCCGTTGTCGGACAGCTCCCGCAGGTCATCCGGGAGATGTGGAGCCGCACGGTCGCCGTATCAGGAGCCTGAGTCGCCACAGGCACGTTTTGGGCACCGGCTGCTTGGACCCCTCCGCCGCACAGCGGATAGATGAATGCAGCGCCGCTGATTCCAGCGGCGAGGAGCAGCCCAGTCTTCAGAGATGCCAGCATGTTCAACCTCCTAGCCAAGTACGAACTTCGACCACCAGGGGAACGTGAGCAGCGGGATGGTGACGGCGGTCGCGATCCATAGAGTCGATTTCATCCGGCGGCGGGCGACCGGCGATGCGCACAGCGTGCCCGGCGCACACGCCCGTCGCTCCTCGCGGCGCAGGACGACGAAGCCGATACCGAGGCTGAGAACCGTGCCGGCCACGAAGTAGGGTCGTAGCGGTTCGAAAATCGCGGCGAGCCCGGCGCCGCTCAGGCCCAGGGCGACGGCCACGAGCGGACCGGCGCAGCAGAGCGCCGAACCAATAGCCGCGGCAACCCCGGCCGTTGCGGCGAGGGCGGTCTTACCGGCTGCTGACGCCATGATCCTCCAATGCTTCGAGAATCGGACACTCCTCTGTGGGCCGCCGAGCCGCGCACGCTGCGGCCAGTTGCTCGAGCGTCCGCTTCATTCGTTGGAGATCATGGATCTTCTGTTGGACGAGGTCGATCTTCGTTCTGGTCTTCAGCTCGACGGCGTCGCACGCGGCGCCATGCCGGACCCGCAGCCCCAGCAGTTCCTGGATCTCCTTCAAAGCGAAGCCGAGTTCCTGCGCGTGCTTGATGAAGCGCAGGCGGTCCACCGCCTCTTCAGCGTACTGGCGATAGCCCGACGGCGTGCGGCGCGGCGCCGCGAACAAGCCCCGCCGCTCGTAATAGCGAA
>JBOHST010000245.1:0-6676 GCA_050733375.1 Gemmatimonadales bacterium | reverse complement strand
CAGATCGAGCTGTGGGCCACCGGCGGTCGGATGATCAAGAAGCTCGAGGACAACGCACGGGTTACGGAGTGGCTCGCGACCCACGAGTACTCGCCGGTGGAGCTGTTCAGCTTCACGACCACCGACTCGGTCCGGCTCGACGGCTCCCTCATCAAGCCGGTGCCGTTCGATTCCACGCGGCGCTACCCCGTCGTGTTCGCGATCTACGGCGGACCGGGGTCGCAACAGGTGTACGACGACTTCGCCACCAGCGGCTGGTCCCAATGGCTGGCGCAGCAGGGCTATTTCGTCGTCGGCCTCAACAACCGTGGCAGCAACAACTACGGCAGCGCGTTCATGAAGATCGTGTACCGTCACCTGGGAAAATGGGAGAGTCACGACTTCGCCCAGGCGGCGCGCTACCTCAGTACCCTGCCCTACGTCGACTCGCGCCGCGTGGCCATCATGGGGACGAGCTACGGCGGCTACAGCGCCGTCTACACGATGGCGACGTATCCCGACGTGTTCACGGTCGGCATCGCCAACTCGCCCGTGACCGACTGGAAACTGTACGATACGATCTATACCGAGCGGTACATGGGGTTGCTGGGCGACAACGCCCCTGGCTATGAGGAGAGCTCGGCGATTACGCACGCGAAGCGGTTGAGCGGGCGCCTGTTGTTGATTCACTCGATGATGGACGACAACGTCCATCCACAGCACACGATGCAGCTGCTCACGGCGCTGACCGATGCGGGTCGTGATGCGGAGCTACGGATTTACCCGGCGGGACGCCACGGGGCGTACTACAACCAGGCGAGCCGCACTCTGGGGCTGCGGCTCCAGACCGATTTTCTCGGGCGCTACATGAATGGGGGCGCCGCGAGCGCGAATCCCGCGCCCTGACGCCCCCTTGAGTGACCCGGCGACCGGTGGTCGCCGCAGCTCCGCTTAAGGGACGCGAAGCACCGCGACGCCCCACCCTTCGGGATCGTCCGGGGGATCGTCGTTCCAGTCGCGGTACGCGTGCGACCCGTCCGTCTGGTAGTGCAGCACATAGCGGCCCGCGGCCAACCGAACTGTTCCATCGAACACGCGATTCTTTTGCGCGCCCCCGGCGGGCGACGTGGCGCGGTACGTCATCTCCCACACCGTATCCCCGCTTGCCGCGTCCTCGATCCAGCCGTAGTCGGCCATTTCATCACCCACCGCCTCACCGATCGCGTAGATCCGGGCGGTGGTGGGCCGCTCGAGCGTGAAGAGGGTGTGCTTGCGCTTGTCGCTGCGGATCCGGATCAGCTGCGCGATGGCGCTGCTGGGGGCGCGCTCAAGCGGGCCGACCGCGCTCGGGTCCAATCGCCCACTCGCCGGGAACACGCTGATGCCCCAATAGCGGCTCTCCGCGGGAGGCGAGGCGTTCCACTTGCCGGCGGAATGCGAGCCGTCGCTCTTGTAGTACACGAGATAGCTGCCGGCTTCGAGCCGGATCGAGCCGTAGAACAATCGGTTCTTGTCCGCTCCGCCCGCGCCCTCCGTGTTGCCATACTCCATGGCCCACACACGGCGGCGCGTGCTGGCGTCCACGATCCAGGCGTAATCGTCCATCTCGCCGTCGGGGTTGCTGCCCTCGCCGAGTGCGTAGAGCCGCACGTCCATCGGCCGGCGCAGCGTGAATCCCTCCGAGCGCAGCTCGTCGTCGCCCATGCCGGTAAGCGAGACAATCGTCCGCGCCGGCACCGGTTCCCACTCGAACGCCCGCACCCCTGCCCGCGCCGCCGGCGCGGCGACCCGAAGCGTCAACCCCCAGAAATCGGGATCGTAGGGCGGCACCGCGTTCCACTGGTCGGGATCGTGCGAGTCGTCGCTCACGAAGTAGGCGACGTAGCGGCCCGCCGCCAGGCGGATGATGTCCCGCACCATCCGGTTCTTGTGCGCGCCGCCGGCCGGAGCGGTGCGCGCGTACTCCATCTCCCAGACGCGGCGCCGCGTGTCGGCGTTCTGGATCCACCCGTAGTCGTAGGCGCCGTTCCGCTGCAGCTCCCCGATCGCGTACACCTCAACGTCGGTCGGACGGGCGAGCTCGAATCCGGTTCGCTCCGACGTTCCCGGATTCTCCGGCAACAGGGCGAGAACCACTGAGCCGGTGAAAGCGCGCGTCGCGCTGTCGAGGTCCTCCTTCTGGGCCGGTCGCCCTTCGCCGCGAATCGCGAAGGCGAATGCCCGGTACGACCCGTCGTCCACGTACGGGCCGCTGTAGCGGACCTCGCCCTGGCGGCGTCGATCCCGCGACCGAGATATGAAGCTGTCGAGATTGCCGGTGTGAGTGACGGAGGTTGCCGCAAACGAGCCGTAGTGAGCCTCGTACACACCCGCCGGCAGTTGGATCGTCCCGGCGAAGCGCCGCAGGCCTTCGCGCGAGCGATCGGTTTCCGCCGTCCGCAGGTCCCACACCACGTTGCGCGTGCGCACGTCGATGATCCAGGCAGCCGCGGGCCACGTGGTCCGCTCATCCTCGTTCCCCCAGTTCCAGAACTCGCGGCGGCGGTCGCGCCGCGGCTCGGCGCCGGTTGCCTCGAGATGGAGCGCTTGGGGTGCCGGCAGGACGAATGCCGCCGAGCGGTGCTCCTGTGGTGTGAGATTGCGGATGTCCACCAGCAGCGTGGACTGGGCGTGGATGGATGGCGTGGGCCACGCAGCGAGGATCAGCCCGGCGACCATTCGTAGCAAGATGACACGCGAGCGCATAGCTGTCCCCAGTCGATGGTTTCCACGCTTAGACAGCGGCTGCTGGTCTGGAGTTGCCGACCCTGGGATACAACGGGGGATGGGCCAGGCAAGTTACAGGTTTCCGAGGCGGCGAAGGCGCACCACCGCGTGCCGTCCGTTTCACGATTGGCCGAGCTCCTGTTTCTATGGCAGATTTGAACATGCCCGCGTCCCATGAACGGCGCCTGGACTCCGAGCGCCGTCACCTACTCGACCGGCGTGATGGAGCCGAGCAGCACGAGCGCCCCAGCGTAGACCGCCGTCGCATCAGTGAGCGGCGCGCCGGCATCGATCGCCGTCTCTCGATCCTATCGGCGAGCGATCAGATCCGCGCAGCGCTCCGACTGTTGACCCGCGTGGTCGAAATGGGGGCGGTGACGGAGCAGGAGCTCAGAACCCTCGAATCGGCGATGTTGCGGCTGCGCTTCGCGCTGGACCGATTGGAGGAGTAGGCTCCCGGTCGGGCCACTCAGCGTGTGGTGATCGCGCTCATCTCCACAACCTCGAAGTTGCTCCCCAGCACCTGCTTGAGCGTGTTCAGCTCGGTGTCGCTTCAGCGCGCATCGTGAACGGGCGAGCTCCTTCGAGGCTGTCCGGTTGTGGGACGGCGGATCCCACCTCCGGTCACTTGCCGCCTCCAACCGAAACCGAACCGCATGACGTCGCGCGACTTACTGCTTCGCCGCAGTGGCATATGGCCTGCCTTATCTAGGGAGTATGGACATACCGCGCGCGCCAACGAAAAACCGCCGTCGCCTGGTACAGGGCGGGATCGCCGTCGGCGCGCTGCTGCTTATCACCATAGTGCTCAGCAGTCTGAAGCCGGCGGCCCCCTCGGTGGATCGCGGTACGCTGATGATCGACTCGGTGCGCCGCGGCGAGATGATCCGGGAAGTGCGCGGTCCCGGCACACTCGTGCCCGAGCACATCCGGTTCATCTCCGCCCTGGCCGGCGCCCGCGTAGAGCGGGTCCTCGCCCAGCCGGGTCAGACGGTGACGCCAACGACCGTGCTGCTCGAGCTCTCCAACCCCGACGTCCAGATCCAGGCGCTGCAAGCCGAGCAACAGCTGACCGGCGCGCAAGCGCAGCTCGTCACCCTGCGCACCTCGCTGCAGGGTCAGCGGCTCACCCAGGAGGGCGTCGTCGCCACCACGCGCACCGATTACCAGCGTGCCAAGCGCGAGGCCCTCGGAGCCGACTCGCTGGCGGCGCACGGTCTGATCGCCCTCAACGACGCCGCGCTCGCCCGCGACCGGGCGGTGGAGCTCGAGACCCGTTTCCGGATCGAGCAGGAACGTCTCAACCTGATGAACCAAACGCTCGACTCGCAGGTCGCCGTCCAGGCGTCACAGGTCGAGCGGCTGCGCGCGATCGCCGCGTTCCAGCGGAACCGCGTCCGCTCGCTCGTGGTGCGGGCCGGCGATGCCGGCGTCGTCTCCGACCTCGCGTTGCAGCTCGGCCAATGGGTCACGGAGGGGACCATTCTCGCCAAGGTGGTTCAGCCCGGGAAGCTCAAGGCCGTAATCCAGATCCCGGAGACGCAGGCAAAGGACGTCGCGATCGGTCAGCCCGCGGCGATCGACACTCGGAACGGGATCGTGGCGGGACACGTGATCCGCAGTGATCCCAATTCACAGAACGGCGCCGTGACGGTGGACGTCGCGCTCGACGGGGCCCTGCCCTCAGGCGCCCGACCCGACCTGAGCGTGGACGGGACGATCGAAATCGAGCGGCTGGCGGACGTGCTCTTTACCGGCCGCCCGGCCTACGGACAACCCAACACCACAATCGGGATGTTCAAGCTCATCGACGGCGGCCGCTACGCAGTGCGCGTCCCCGTCCGCGTGGGCCAAACCTCGGTCACCACGATTGTAGTCCAGGGAGGCCTGCAGGTGGGCGACCTGGTGATTCTGTCGGACATGTCGCAATGGGACAATGTGGATCGGGTGAGACTGAAATAGGTGCCGGGTGTCAGGCGCCTCCTCGCAAGGAGAGACAATGCCGGGTAATGGGTCATCACTCATTCAGCTGCAGGGGATCAAGAAGGTCTTCTACACGGACGAGGTGGAAACGCACGCGCTCTCGGACGTCCACCTGGAGATCAAGAAGGGCGAGTACGTCGCGATCTCCGGCCCATCGGGGTGTGGCAAGACTACGTTGCTCTCGATCCTCGGGCTGCTCGACACGCCCTCGGAGGGTCAGTACGTGCTCGACGACCGGGCGGTGGCGAACCTGTCCGCGGCCGAGCGGGCGCGGGTCCGCAACCGGCAGATCGGGTTCATTTTCCAGGCCTTCAATTTGATCGGCGACCTCACCGTGTACGAGAACGTCGAGCTGCCGCTCACCTACCGCGGCCTCTCGGCCGCGGAGCGGAAGCAGCGCGTACAGCAGGCGCTCGAGAAGGTGGGTATGTCCCACCGGGTCAAGCATTACCCGGCGCAGCTCTCGGGCGGCCAGCAGCAGCGGGTCGCGGTGGCGCGCGCGGTCGCCGGCGATCCCGCGATCCTGCTCGCCGACGAGCCGACCGGCAATCTCGACTCTTCCAATGGTGAAGCGGTCATGGAGCTGTTGCGCGAGCTGCACCGCAGCGGCGCGACGATCTGCATGGTGACGCACGATCCCCGCTACGCCGCGCATGCCGATCGTTCGATCGATCTCTTCGACGGCCGCGTGGTGGAAGAGCGGACCGCGGTCAAGGCCTGACCATGGATGCCCTGCTGCAGGACCTGCGCTACGCGATGCGCACGCTGGTCAAGAGCCCCGGCTTTACCGTCGTGGCGGTGTTGACGTTGGGATTGGGCATCGGGGCCAACGCGCAGGTGTTCACCAGCGTGAACGCCCTGCTGCTGCGGCCGTATCCGTACCGCGATCCCGGCAGCCTCGTCGCCGTGCGAACCGAAAAGCCGAGCGACGGCATCACCGCCGATGAAGTGAGTTACCCGAACTTCGTGGACTGGCGTGCGGAGAGCCGTTCCTTCGAAGACCTCGCGGCTCATAGCGGGCGCACCCTCAACGTGGCGGGCGGCGACGAGCCGGAGCTGGTGCGCGGCGAGCAGATCTCGGCCGGCATGTTCCGCTTGCTGGGCGTCACGCCGAGCCTCGGCCGTGATTTCCTCGAAGCGGACGGTCAACCCGGCGCGCCTCGCGTCGTGCTCCTGTCGCACTCGTTGTGGCAGCGGAGATTCGGCGGGGATCAGCGGATTCTCGGCCAGGCGATTCAGCTGAACGGGGTGCCGACGACCGTCGTCGGGGTGATGTCCCAGGGGTTTGGGTTCCCCGGCTCGAGGGAGCTCTGGGTGCCGCTGCAGCTCGATCCCGCCAGCGGGCGCGGCAACCAGTGGCTCGAGGTAGTGGGTCGTTTGCGGCCCGGCGCAACGCCGGCACAGGCGCAGGCCGAGGTCGAGGGGATCGCCCAACGCCTGGCCGAGCGGTATCCCGACACCAACCGCGGCTGGTCGGCGAGCGTGGTGCCGTTGCGCGAGCACGAAATCGGCGAATACCGGCCGGTGCTCTACATCATGATGGGCGCGGTCGCGTTCGTCCTGCTGATCGCCTGCGCCAACGTGGCCAACCTCCAGCTCGCGCGCGCCGCTACCCGGCAGCGCGAGATCGCCGTGCGGACGGCGCTTGGCGCGAGCCGGGGCCGCATCGTCCGCCAGCTGCTCACCGAGAGCGTGCTCCTGGCCTTGCTGGGCGCCGGCGTCGGACTCGCCTTCGCCTTGTGGGGGAACGACCTGGTCAATCGGGCGGTCCCCGCGGACCGGCCGTTCTGGATGCACTTCACGATCGACGCCCGGGTCCTCCTGTTCACCGCCGGAGTGGCGGTGGCGACGGGATTGCTCTTCGGGTTGTCACCGGCGCTGCAGGCGTCGTTCATGCAGCTGCACGAATCCCTGAAGGAAGGGGGACGCGGCGGCAGCGGTCGCCGGC
>JBOHST010000244.1:0-18883 GCA_050733375.1 Gemmatimonadales bacterium | reverse complement strand
GCCATCAGACCTCCTGCCGCCGCCGTCGCACCAGTTTGTACTTCAAGTGGCCCTGCACCAGCTCCCCCAGGGCCCGCGTCGTCAGCTTCTGCTCGAACTCGACGCTGCGGTCGCGGGGAAACTCGTTGACGAACCGCGCGAATCGCGCGGCGACCAGCACGCCCAGGTACTTGTTCTGGGTCTGGTTCGACACTTCATGAGGCGTCACAATCCGCATGCATCTTCTCCTATGGTTCCTGCCGATGACGATCCGCTTCCAGCACCAGTTCGTTCACGAGCGTCTCGAGGCGTGCCTCGGGGGGCCGATGACGCCCCGTCCCTCCCGCGTCGACGATCGCCCCCACCTCGTTCACCGCGTGCGCCAGCTCGTCGTTGATGACGATATGCTCCCAGGTCAGCCCCTGGCGAATCTCCCAAATGGCTCGGTCGGCGCGACGCGCGAGCGATTCCCTGGATTCCGTCTCGCGTCCCATCAGTCGGCCCATCCATTCCTGTCCGCTGGGTGGCAGGATAAAGATCCGCATCGACACCGGTGGTGGACACCGCCGCCACACCAGGTCGGCTCCCTGCACCTCGATGTCGAGCAGCACGTGCCGTCCGGACGCGAGCACGACATCCACCTCACCCTTCAGGGTCCCGTACAGGTTCCCCGCGTACGTCGCCCACTCCAGGAACTCTCCCGCCGCCACGCGACGCTCGAATTCGGCGCGGGTCACGAAATGATACGCCACGCCATCCACTTCTCCGGGGCGCGGCGCCCTGGTCGTGGCCGACACCGAATAGCCCAGGTCGGTTCGCCGCTGTAGCAGCGCCCGGGTGATCGTCGTCTTGCCGCCGCCCGACGGGGCGGACAGGATGACGATCCGCGGGGTCACTCCAGATTCTCCAGCTGCTCCCGGAACCGCTCCAGCTCGCCTTTCATCACGATCACCGCTTGCGTGATCGCGGCGTCATTTGCCTTCGACCCGATCGTGTTCGTCTCGCGCAACAGCTCCTGCGCGAGGAACCCGAGCTGCTTGCCCACCGCCGCGTCACCGCCCAGCGCCGCGCGGCACGCCGCCACGTGGGTCTGAAACCGGACCAGCTCCTCGCTGATGTCTACCCGATCTGCCAGCAGGGCGATTTCCACCGCCAACCGCTGTTCGTCCACCGACACGCCGGCCGCGAGCTCGGCGACGTTCTTGCGCAGCCGCGCGAGCTCGGTCGTGAGCCGCTCCGGGGCGCGTCCTGCAATGGTTCGGGCGCCCGCCTCGAGCGCGTCGAGCCGCTGCAGCAGGTCGGCGGCGAGCGCGCGCCCTTCGCGCTCGCGCATCACCAGCACCTCCGCGGCCGCCTGCTCGACGATCGGCTGCAGCTCGCCCCACGGCACCACTGCCCCGTTGCTCGACACGGTCAGAACGTCCGGATGCCGTGCGACGAAGCCGAGCTCGGGGTCGCCCTTCAGGCGCAGCGACTTTTTCAGCTCCCGCAGCGCCCGCACGACCTGTCGCGCGCGCTCGAGGTCGAGTCCGACCGCGCCGCCCGTCACCGGCGGCTCGAGCCAGCGCGCGGTGACCGCCACGTGACCGCGCTCCAGCAGCGCCCGCAGCCGCTCGCGCACCTCGCCCTCGAGCCCGGCGAGGTCGTACGGGAGTTTGAGCTGCGGATTGAAATAGCGATGGTTCACGGCGCGGATCTCCACCCGCAGCCGCCCACCCGCGACCGCCCCCTCGGCGGCGCCGAACCCCGTCATGCTCCGCGGCACAGACTTTAAGCTTAGTCGCGCAAAGCACTTAGGTCAATCGGCCCTAATTGCGGAAGAACCATTGCACGCCGTAGTACTGGGCGTGCTTCGGGTACCCGAGGCCGGTGACGTAGCTGCCACGCATGCCGTTGTAGTTGCGGGTCATCCAGTAGGCGGTGAACTCGGCGATGCGCATTTCGATGTTGGTTTCAACGAATGTGGCCGGCCGCATGGGCAGCTGGGCACCGGTCGAGTCGCGCCCGCCGAGGTTGGAGCCGCTCCACGATTCGGCCGCCACCTCGCCGCGCAAAGCAAACACGCCGCTCTTGTACACACGCCAGAATTTCGAATAGAAGGCGATCGACACGCGGCCGTGCGTCGGCGGCTCGAAATCCCCCCCACCCCGGATGGGATCGAAGTACCAACCCGAGAGCTGCAGCCCAGGCAGCGGCCGCAGCGCGACGAACGCGGTCACGTAGGTGCTGCGTGGGACCGGTCCGAGCGAGGCCACCGGACGGATCCCCGCCGCAAAATCGATCGGCTGGAACGCGTCCCGGCGAATCTCCCCCGCTTCGAGGGTGACGCGTCCCCCGCCCAAGTCCCAACGCACGTACGCGGCGAAATCGGTGGCCCGTTGGAACGTATCGGAGCGCACGACCGGAGCCTGGAAATCCTCGATCCGGCTCACCTCGCCGCGCGCCGACAGGCCGAATGGCAACTGCAGTCCGCCAGAGACCTGGGCGCGGGTCCCGTGACCCTTATCGCCGTAGTGGGCGCGACGGGCGTTCGCGGCGATTGAAATGAACGGCAACGGCTGCCAGGCGGCCCGCGCTTCGACCTGAAACGGTCGCGCGGCGTCCTGGCCGCGCACCGTGACGCCCGCCGACGCCCGTGAGCGGGTCTCGCTCAGGTCCAGGATCGCCTGGTAGAGTAACCGATCCCGCACCAATGAGTCCTTCGACGCCTGAGAGCGCGCCAGCGTGAGCCCGAGGCGGGTGCCGAGGCCGTCGCCGCGCGACGCCAGGAAGGCGCGCAGGATTCCATCCGAGCGTCGCAGCTCCCAGCCGTCAACCAGGGACCCCTCTGCGGCGCGACTCCACGCGGTGCTGACGACTTGGTAGGAGATCCCAAAGCGCGCCATGGGCACGTATTCCAGCTTCAGCCACAGGTCCGTGCTGGTGAAGGCGGTGGTGGAGGTACCCGTGATGCCGTCGATATTGCGGTAGTCGGCCGAGAGCGACAGCCCGAGCCCGGAGCGCCAGCGTTTGGAGAATCCGCCACGATACTGGGCGATCGAGTTGGCGCCGGTACTGATCCGCACCTCGGTGCGCGGCACCGTCGAGCGTGGACGCGCGGAGACGAGATGCACACGCAAGACCGAGGCGCGGACCTCGACGTCGATGCGCTCCAGCGGGGCGAGCGGCACGCGCGCCGGATCGAGCCACACCGAATCCCGCCCCAGCGGAAGATAGGGCGTCCCGTCCCAGTACAGCTCGAGCCCCAAGGGCCCATGGCCGCCGTATACGGCGATCTCGGCGGCCCCGAACCAGCCACCCCGCGCCACGTACACGCCCGGGATGTGCGCCAGTAGGTCGCCGAGTGTCGTGATGTTCGAGAACACGAGTGAATCGACGTCGTAGCTCAACCGGGAGCCACGCGGGAGGGGGCCCGGCGCGATCGCCGCGCCGAAGGCCGGGAGATACCGCTCGAGTGTGTCCTGGGCGAGGCTGTCCGACGGCTGCGCCACCGCGGAGTCGGCGCTCGGAGCCGGCGGTCGAGGTGGATTCGTGTCCACCTGCGCGGCCGCCCCACGCCACGCGACCAGGAGAGCCCCCACCATGAGGAGGCCCCGGCGCATCAGGCCCCGGCGCGACGCAACAGGAACTCGGTGAACAGACGCACCCCGAACGCCGTCGGTCCTTTGGATTGGTGCGGTGCTTCGGCGTCGGTGTAGGCCGTGCCGGCGATGTCGAGATGGACCCAGGGGAACCCTTCGACGAATTCCCGCAGGAACCAGCCGCCCGCGATGGGTCCCGCCGCGCGGCCGCCTGAATTCTTCACGTCGGCGATGTCGGACTTGATGAGGTCGCGGTACTCGTCCCACAGCGGCAGCGGCCAGCAGCGCTCCCCGGCCCGTTCGCCGGCGTCACGCACCTCCGTGAGCAGCGCTTCGTCGGTGCCCATGATGCCGCTCGCCTGCGATCCGAGCGCGATCACCACGGCGCCGGTGAGCGTCGCGGCGTCGAGCACCGCGGCCGGCTTGTAGCGCCGCGCGTACGACAAGGCGTCACACAGAATCAGCCGCCCTTCGGCGTCGGTGTTCACGATCTCGATGGTCTTGCCGAGGTGGCTCTTGACGACGTCCCCCGGCTTCACCGCCGTGCCCGAAGGAAGGTTTTCGGTGGTGGGGATCAGGCCCACGACGTTGAGCTTCGGCTTGATCCGGCCCAGGACCTCGAACGTGCCGAGCACCGCGGCTGCACCCGACATGTCGTATTTCATTTCTTCCATGTTCGGGGCCGGCTTGATCGAGATCCCACCGGAATCGAAGGTGATCCCTTTCCCGATCAACACCACCGGCGCCGCGTCCCCCTGCTCGGTGCCGCGGTATTCGAGGGCAATGAAGCGAGGCTCTTCCGCGCTCCCCTGAGCGACGGCGAGCAGCGCCCCCATCCCCTCCTTACGTAGCTCCGCGGGCCCGAGGATCGTGATCGCGAATCCATGAGTTCGCGCGAGCACCGCTGCCTGCTCAGCGAGGTAGGTCGGGGTACACACGTTGCCGGGCTGCATCTGGAGCTGCCGGGCGAAGAGATGTCCCGCGGCCACCGCGTCGCCCAGTCGCCGTCCCGCCTCGGCCTGTTTCGCGTCGGCCGCGTCCACCGCCACGTCCACTCCCGCGATCGCCCCGCGCAGCTCATCACTCGGACGTTTGAGATCGATGAACGCCCAGCCACCGTGCGCCGCCCCTTCCACGGCCGCCTGCGCCAGCTCTCGGGCGGGGATCCCATTGCGCGCCTCGACCGTCACGGTGAACGCCAGCCGGCCAGTGCCAAGCGCGCGGGCGCGCTTTGCCGCGATGGCCGCGGCGCGGCGCACCGCGTTGCCGCCCACTTCGGCCGCCTTCCCCATCCCGACCAGCAACACGCGCCGCGCCTTGCCCGCCCCGTATGCCAGCAGCGTTTCGTCGCGCTTCCCCTTGAAGTCGCCGCTCGCCAGCGCCCGGGCGAGTATGCCGCCGGTGGCCTGGTCGAGTGGGCCCAGGGCCGCCGGGAGGTCTGCGCCGGCAATCACTGCCACGGCGAGCAGCGGGGTCTCGATGTCCGTCACGGCCTGCGTCGTGATCGTGCTGTTCATGCGAGGTGCTCGATGATCGCATCCGCGAACGTGGCAGTGGAGACCTCCGTTGCCCCGGGCATCTGCCGGGCGAGATCGTAGGTGACTCGACCAGCGGCGATGGCGCCCTCGAGCCCATGCTCGATGGCCCGCGCCGCTTCGACCCAGCCCAGCTCCTCGAACATCATCACGCCGGACAGAATGACGCTGCCCGGGTTCACCTTGTCCTGACCGGCGTATTTGGGCGCCGTCCCGTGCGTCGCCTCGTAGACGGCGAACCCGTCGCCGACGTTGCCCCCGGGGGCGAGGCCAAGCCCGCCCACTTGGGCCGCACAGGCATCCGAGAGGTAGTCGCCGTTCAGATTCGGGGTCGCGATCACGGAATACTCGTCGGGGCGCAGCAACACCTGCTGAAACATCGCGTCCGCGATCCGGTCCTTGACGACGACCTTGCCGTCCGCCTGGCCGCCGCCCTTGACGAGGTCCGCCTCCGCGACGGTCCGATCGGCGAACCGCTCACGCGCGACCTCGTAGCCCCAGTCGCGAAACGCACCTTCGGTGAACTTCATGATATTCCCTTTGTGCACCAGCGTGACCGACGGGCGCCCGGCGTCGAGCGCGTAGCGGATCGCCTTCGCCACGAGGCGCTGGGAGCCGAAGCGGGACATCGGCTTGATGCCGATGGCGCTGTTCGCCCGAACTTTCTTGCCGAGGCGCGCCTGTAGCACCTCGATCAGCTCGTTCGCCTCCTTGCTCTCCGCCTGGAACTCGATGCCGGCGTACACGTCTTCGATATTCTCGCGAAAAATGATCACATTGAGCTTCCCCGGCTCCTTCACCGGCGCCGGAACGCCCCGGAACCAGCGCACCGGGCGGATGCAGGCGTACAGATCGAGCAGCTGGCGCAGCGCGACGTTCAGGGATCGGATGCCGCCGCCGACCGGAGTCGTGAGCGGACCCTTTATCGCCACGCGATGCGCGCGGATCACGTCCAGCGTCGCGTCGGGGAGCCAGCTCCCGGTCGCCTTGTACGCCTTCTCCCCGGCGAGCACCTCCTGCCAGGCGACCGTGCGATTGCCACCGAAGCTGCGGGCCACGGCGGCGTCGAACACGCGGCGCGCGGCGCGCCAGATGTCCGGCCCGGTGCCGTCGCCTTCAATAAAAGGAATGATAGGCGTATCGGGGACGAGCCAGCGCCCATCGCGATAGTCGATCGGGGTCCCCATCGCGTCAGCCTCGCTTGCGGGCGGGAGTCCAGCGGCGGTCCATGTGTCCGACGTATTCGGCGCGGGGCCGAATCAGCCGGTTGTCCGCGTGTTGCTCCAGCACGTGGGCGCACCAGCCGCTCACCCGGCTCACGGCGAAGATCGGCGTATAGAGATCGAGCGGAATCCCCATCACGTAGTACATCGAGGCGGAATAAAAGTCGACGTTGCAATACAACCCCTTCTCCCGTTTCATTACGTCCTCGATGGTGCGCTGCATCGCGGACCATTGCGGCTGGCCCGCCGTGCGTCCCAGCTCGTCGGCCATGCGCCGGAGGTGCGCCGCCCGCGGATCCTCGGTGCGGTACACACGGTGCCCGAAGCCCATGATCTTGCGCTTCTGGGCCAGCGCCTCGCGAATCCACGTTTCGGCGCGCTCGGACGTCTGAATCTCGAGCAGCATCTTCATCACTTCCGTGTTCGCCCCGCCGTGCAGTGAGCCGGCCAGCGCCGCGAGCGCGCCGGTGACCGCCCCGTGCACGTCGGCCAGCGTCGCCGCGATGACCCGCGCGGCGAACGTCGACGCGTTCAGCTCGTGGTCCGCATGCAGGATGAGCGCGACGTCGAATGCGTGCTCGGCGTCCTTCGCCGGCACGTCACCCGACACCATGTAGAGGAAATTGGCCGCCAGCGACAGGCCACGGCGTGGGGCGAGCGGCTTCTGATCGTTGCGCAGTCGATGGAACATGGCCACCATCGTCGGCAGCTGGGCCATGAGGCGCATCGCCTTGCGGGACTCCGCTTCGCGGCCGTTGTTGCCGCGGTCCGGGTCGACGAACACCGACGCGCTGACGGCGGTGCGCAGCACGTCCATCGGGTTCGCGCTCACCGGCGCGTCGCGAATCACGCGCTGCACGACCCGATCGAGCTTCTGCATCCCCTTGAGATCCGTTGCGAATCCCTTGAGCAGGTCCCGCGTCGGCAGGTCGCCGTACAGCAGCAGGTACGCCGTTTCCTCGAACGTCGAATGGTCGGCCAGATCGTTGATGTCGTACCCGCGGTAGATCAGCCGCCCTTCCTCGCCGAACACGTAGCAGATCGACGAATCGTTGGCGACGACCCCTTCCAACCCGCGGACGGCATGATCGGTCACGCTGGACATGGCGGCGGACCACCTGTGGCGTTGAGGTAAGCTCCGGAAACGGTGCAGTTTACACAGGCCGCCCCGGGTTGCGCCAGCGGCGGCCCATCCCGTAGACTGTTGACGTCATGCGGTTCGGAATCCTTCCGGTCCGCCTGTTCGTCTTCGCGCTGCCCTGCTGGCCCGCGGCGGGGCCACTGGCAGGCGTCGTGCGAAACCTCGCCCTCTGCCAACACCGCGAGGTCGTGCATCAGCACCGGGGACACCGAGCGCCGCAGCCTGACGCCCCCTGCTACTGCGACCAAATGACGGGCGGTCTGCACACCGCCCTCGTCGCCACGGAGGCGTATCCGGCCCCCGCGACGACGGTCCCCGCACTCGCCGTCCGCGCCATCGCCGTGCCGGCAACCGATGCCGCGCTGCCCGCCTCCCACGCGCGCGGAGCGACTCCACCCCTTCCGAACGAGCCCGTCGCCTAGCGTCTGCGTCGGTCACTCACAATTCGCCTTTGCGTTCGGAGGAAGCACCATGCGTGTCACGCCCTGGTGTGTCCTGGCGTGTGGCGTCGTACGGATCGCCGCCGCACAGGACAGCACCGCTTCGTTCGAGGAAGCTCAGTCGGTTCCGACCCTGGTCGGACAACCTTTACCTGTTCGGCCAGCTCACCACCCACCTCCACACCGACGAAACGACCGGCGAACCGGCCACCCCAGGCACTCAATTGGGGCCTGACGACGGCGTTCTGACGCTCTCCACCGGGCGCAGGGACCGCGATGCCGTCGGCGTCCTCATGTTTATGCGGGTGGACACGCCTCACGGTCCCATCGAGGTGGCGGTGGGATTCAACCCCCGCGGGGCCATCGCGCAGGTCGTCGTGACCAAGGGGACCGTCGAGAGCAAAGCGTGGCTTCTCGAGGCCGTCCGCTCGCGAGCGCTCGACGGCTACGCGGGATTGACGCCGGCGGCCGTCGAGGCTCAAAACCTGACGCACGCGCCGGCGTTACCGGGGGGGATGGGGACGTATCGTGGAAAGGTCGGCCGGATGGCCGCGTACATGCTCGAACAGATCGGCAAGGGCGTCGGCCGCGCCCTCGTGGCCTACGGCTGGTTCTACCGGCCCTGAGCCCGCGCGGCCGGCGGCTCCTCGGACTCCTGAGGGCCAACCACGGCGTTCCGACCGGCGTGCTTTGCCGCATACAGCCGCATGTCGGCCTGGTTCAGGACCTCGAACCCATCCACGCCGTCGGCGGGGAGGCTCGCGACGCCGGCACTGATCGTGACGGGGACCGTTTGTTGGCGCCCCTTGCCTCCCGCCACGATCGGCGGGACGCGTTGTCGGATCTTCTCCCCCCGAGCGACCGCGATTTCCGGCATCGTCTCGGGGAACAGCACCACGAACTCATCACCGCCGTAGCGCGCCACGATTTCTCCCTGGCGCACCGATTGTTTGATCGCGGCGGCCACGGCCTTGAGGGCTTCGTCTCCGGCGGCGTGACCCCACGTGTCGTTGAACGGCTTGAATTGGTCCACGTCGAGCATCAGGACCGACAGCGGCCGTCCGTAGCGGCGCGCGCGCACGGTCGCGTCCTTGAGCAGGTCGTCGAAAATCCCGCGATTGAGCAGGCCCGTGAGCTTGTCGCGAGCCGACAGCCACTGCAGCTCGCGGGTGCGCAGCACGAGCGTTGTGCTCACCGCGCCCGCGATGGCGAGCAACAGCACGCGGGACACCTGATCGCTCCAGCCGAACGCGCCATACTCGCTTCCCGCCGCCGACAATGCGGCCAGCGGCCAGCGCAGCCAGGCCACCACGACAATCGCCAGGTACTCGAGCACTGCCGCCGCCCCGGTGACCGCGCAAATGCGAGGATCGAATCGCAGCGCCGCCGCCCCGATGGCCACGAAATACACGAGAAACACCACCCGACTGTTCACGGCGGTGAGCGGCTGGTGCAGGACGAGAAAAGTGCACAACACGGCGCTCACCAGCGTCACGTCCAGGAGGCTCGTCGCGAACCCCACCCTCGGCTGGTACACCCGTCCCCGCGCGACCCGATACGCGACGGCGGCCGCGACCACGGCGAGTCCCGCCGCGCCGAGTCCCACATACACTTCGCGCACGCCGGGGCGTTGCAGCCAGTCGAGCACCGGAATGAGCAGCACCAGCAGCGTCAACACGAGACGCGTCCGGGCCACCAGCACTTCGCCGGCGGCCCCCGCCGCGATCAACACCGGAACCGGGGTCGCCCAGAATTCGCGCCACCGGCTGGGCTTCATCGGGAAGTCCAGCGTAGGCCGAGAAAAGCGCGCCCCAGAAGGGCGACGCGGTTCGGGTAAGGGCTGTGGGGCGGTCATCGCGGCGTGCAAGCTACCGCGAGGAGCGACTACGCGCTAAGCGGGTAGGGTTCGTTCCAGGCCACCTCGAACAGTCCATTGCAGCGCGCGCAGCGCATGTTCGCGGGGTGGCCTTCGATGGGTGAGCGACCACGACAACCGGGGCAGACGGCGTAGCGCTCACCCCAGCTGGAAGGGACGCGCGTGGCGTTGCGCGGCGCCGCCACGATGGTCCAGCGCGTCGGTGCTGCCTGGACGATCTGCAGCAAGGTCCGGGCGACGGTCAGCGGCCTCCGGTTGACCTCGACCACCGCCTCGAGCGCGCCAAGCTTAAGAATCCGGTACCAGGCCCCGCGGCGCAGCTTGACGTTCACGTCGGTTTGCAGACGGGCCCATTGCTGCTGCGGCATGATCGACCTCGCGCGCGCAAAAAAACACCACGAGAAAAACGTCCAGAAGCTTGGCGCGGCTCCCCCTACCCCGTCAAGCCGTGATCGCCACGCTCACTGAATAGCGAATCCGCTACTCTCCTTCGTCGGCAGTCCGCCGGCTGAGGCGCCGAGCTTGTACGCGGTGCCGACGAGGTTGATGCTCAGGTTCGAGAAGGTGGCCAACCCCTGGATCGCGGCCACGACCTTCGTGCCGGAGAGAACCGCTCCGGGGGTACCCGTGCCGGCTACGATGGCCACCGTGATATTGCCGGTGAAGTTCTTGTCCACGTTGTTGAACTGATCGCGCGCGCTCACCTCGACGGCCGGCGTAATGCTCGCTCCTGCGGGCGTCGCCGTCGGTTGCTGGCTGTAGACGAGCTGCGTCGCCGGCGCCGCGATGATCACGAAACTGTTGCTGGTGCTGCCCGCGACGCCGGCGGCCGTGACCGACAGCTTGTAGCCAGTCCCGGCCTTGTCGATGCTCAGGTCGTCGAAGTTGACGACCCCGGCGATCGCGTTGCGGATTTTCGTTCCGGAAAGCGTCGCGCCGTTGGCGCCCGCACCGGCCGTGATCATGATCGTCACCGCGCCGGTGAAGCTCGTCACGGTACCCCCGGTGCTATTCTGCGCTGTGACTTCCACCGCTGGGCTGATGTTCACCCCCGCCGTCGTGATGCTGGGGTGGAACGTGAACGCCAGGGTGGTCGTCGCCGCCGCGGTAACATTGAACGATCCGCTACCGGCCCCCACGTAACCCGCGGACGTGGCCGTCAGGGTGTACCCGGTCCCCACGTTGTTGATGCTGAGGTTGGGGAACGAAGCGGCGCCGGCGTTGATCGGCTGCGTGAGGGTGCCGGCCAGCGTCCCGCTCGAGGGGTTGGTGCCAATCGCCACGGTGATGCTGCCGGAAATCCCGCTGACCCTGTTGCCCAGGGCATCCTGCACCGCGACCTGGACGCCGGGGATGATGAGCGCCCCCGCCGGCGTATTGCTGGGCTGGACGATGAAGCCAAGTTGCGTCGGCGGCCCGGCGTTGATCGTGAACGCGGAGCTGGTGCCGGTCGAGAACCCGTTCGCCGACGCCACCAGCCGGTAGCCGCTCGAGGACTTGTCGATGCTGAGGTTCGAGAACGTCGCGACACCGGCGACCGCCGCCACGGTGGTCGTGCCGGAGAGCGTCGCTCCGGGGGCGCCGGTGCCGGCGGCGATCGCCACGGTCACGTTGCCGACGAAGGTGGTGACCGTCGCGCCGCCAGCGTCCCGCGCCGTGACCTTGATTGCGGGCGTGATCGTCGCGCCAGCGGTGGTGGTCGTCGGGTTGACAGTGAAAACGAGGGCCGCTCCGGTAGTAATGTCGAAGGAAGCGCTCGTGGCCGCCGTCAGTCCGGACGCCGTCGCCATCAACGTGTAGCCATTCCCCGCCAGGTCGATGCTGAGGTTCGAGAAGGTGGCGACACCCGCGACCGCCGCGACGACCTTCGTTCCCGAGAGGACGCTCCCGGGGGCCGGGTTGGTCCCGAAACCCACCGTGACGTTGCTCGTGAAGCCGGTCGCCGTGTTGCCGAGAGCATCCTGGGCGGTCACCTGCACCGCCGGCGTGATCGACGCCAACGCCGCCGTCGAGACGGGCTGCACGGTGAACGCGAGCTTGGTGGCCGTACCGGGGGTGATGTTGAAGGCCGTGCTTGTCGCCGTGGTCAATCCGGCACGCGTGGCAGTGAGCGTGTAGCCGATGCCGGTCTTGTCGATCGTCAAGGTCGAGAAGGTCGCGACTCCGGCGACGGCCGTAACGACCTTGGTGCCGCCCAGAATCCCTCCCGACGGATTCGTGCCGATCGCCACGGTGATGCTGCTCGTGAAGCTCGTCACCGTGTTCCCCAGAGCATCTTGCGCCGCGACCCTCACCGCCGGCGTGATGTTGCGCCCGGCGATCGTGTTGACCGGCTGCACGGTGAAGCCGAGCTGAGTCGCCACACCCGCGATGATCACAAAGGTGGCGCTGTTCCCCGAGCTCACCCCGCTCGACGTGGCGGTCAACCGGTAGCCGGTGCCGCTCTTGTTGATGCTGAGCGTGGAGAAGGTGGCAACGCCGCTGGCCGCGCCGACCGTGAGGGTCCCCGAAAGGACCGCGCCGGCCGTGCCGGTTCCCGAAGTGATCGCCACCGTGACGGTGCCGCTGAACGTCGGCACCGGATTGCCTGCCGCATCGTGGGCCGTCACCTGAATCGCCGGCGTGATGGTGGCACCGGCCGTCGTCGATGCCGCGGGCTGCACGGTGAACACGAGTTGGCCCGCCGCTCCGACGAGGATGTCGAATGACGCGCTCGTGGCTCCCGTCGGACCCGTCGCCGACGCGGCCAGGGTGTAGCCGACGCCGGCCTTGTCGATCTTGAGGGTGGAGAAGCTCGCCACGCCCGCTACCGCGGCCGCCGTCTTGGTGCCGCTCAGCGTGCCACCCGAAGGATTGGTCCCGATGGCAATGGTCACGGTCCCGCTAAAGCCCGTTGCGACGTTCCCCAGGACATCCAGCGCGGTGACCTCGACCGCGGGGGTAATGTTCTGTCCGGCGACGGTGGTGGTCGGCTGGACGGTGATGGTAAGCAGGTCCGCCACGCCGGGGTTGATGTTGAACGAGCCGCTCGTCGCCCCGCTGAACCCGGCGGCGGTGGCCGACAGGGTATAGCCCGTACCTGATTTGTTGATGCTGAGCGTGGTGAACGTCGCGACACCGGCGACCGCGGTCACCGTCGCGGACCCCGAAAGCGTTCCGGTCCCCGGGTTCGTTCCGATGGCGAGGGTGACATCGCCCGTGAAGCTCGTCACCGTGTTGCCGCCGGCATCCCGCGCGGTCACCTCGACTGCCGCGATCATGGCCCCGGCCGTGGTCGTGGTGGGTTGCGCGGTGAACGCGAGCTGCGTCGCCGCTCCAACGGCGATGTCGAACGCATCGGTGGTCGCGCCCGAAAGGCCCGAGGCCGCGGCGGACAGCGTATAGCCCGTCCCCGCCCTATCGATGTTGAGCGTCGAGAATGTGGCTATGCCGGCGACGGCCGCCACCGTCTTCGTCCCGGACAGCACCGCCCCGCCGGTGCCCGTACCCGTCGTGATGGACAGTGTGATGGTGCCGACAAACCCAGTAGAGCGATTGCCCAGGGCATCCCGGGCGGTCACCTGCACCGCCGGAGAAATCGCTGCCCCGGAGGTCGTGCTCGTGGGTTGTGCCGTGACGACCAGCTGGGTTGCGGCTCCCCCACCGATATCGAATGGATCGCTCGTGGCGCCCGCGAGGCCCGCGGCCGCCGCGGTCAAGGTATAGCCGTCTCCGGCCGTTTCGATGCTGAGGGTCGCGAAGGTGGCGATGCCGCCGACCGCGGCCACCGTCAGTGTACCGGATAGGGTGCCGCTGGCGGGATTCGTGCCGATTGCCAAAGTCACGTCTCCCGTGAAGCTCGTCACCGTGTTGCCGACGAAATCCACAGCGGACACCCGGACAGCGGGCGTGATGGCCGCCCCTGCGGTCGTCGTGCCTGGCTGGACGGTAAAGGCGACCTGGGTCGCCGCGCCTACGACGATGTCGAAGCCGGCGCTCGCCGCTCCCGACAGGCCCGACGCGTTCGCCGACAGCGTGTATCCGCTTCCCGCTTTGGCGATGCTGAGGGTCGAGAAAACCGCGATCCCCGAGACGGCCGGCATGGTCGTCGCACCCGCCAGGGTCCCGCCCGCAGGGTTCGTCCCGATGGCCATTGTCACGTCGCCCGTGAAGCCACTGGCGGTATTGCCCAGTCCATCGAGCGCCGTCACCACGACCGCCGGCGACATGACGATTCCGGCGACGGTATGGCTCGGCTCTACGGTGAGGACGAGCTGCGAAGCCGGCCCCGGCGAAATGTCGAACGAGGCGCTGGTCTCCCCATTGAGCCCCGGGGCGGTCACTGACAGCGTGTAGCCGGCGCCGCTCTTGTCGATGCTGAGGGTCGTGAACGAGGCGACGCCGGCGACCGCGTTGATAGTGGTCGTGCCGGAGAGTGCCCCGCTGGCAGGATTGGAGCCGATGGCCACGGTCACCGCACCCGTGAAACCGGTCACGGTGTTGCCGCCGGCATCCGTCGCGGTGACTTCGACCGCCGGCGAGATGCTCGCCCCGGCGATAGTGGTCGCGGGCCCGACCGTGAACGTGAGCTGCGTCGCAGCTCCGACCGCGATATCGAACGGGGCGCTAGTGGCGCCCGTCAGGCCCGAAGCCGTCGCCGCGAGTGTGTACCCGGCTCCCGCCTTGTCGATGCTGAGGCCGGAGAAAGTGGCGACGCCGCCGCTCGCCTGCACGGTCGCCGTCCCGAACAATGTGCCGACGCCGGGGTTCGTTCCGATCGCCAGCGCCACGTCCCCGGTGTAGCCCGTCGCCACGTTCCCCGATCCATCGAGAACGGTTACTTCAACCGCCGGTGCGATGGCCTCGGTGGCCGTCGCGTTCGTGGGCTGTTCCGTGATGATGAGCTGAGCGGCAGGGCCGGCGATGACGTCGAACGCGCCGCTCGAAGCGGCCGGCAACGTCGCGGTCGTGGCCGTGAAGGTGTACCCGACGCCCACGATGTCGAGGCTCAAAGTCGAGAACGTCGCGACGCCGGCGACCGCCGTCATGGTGGACGCGCCGGTCAGGGTGCCGCCTGTGGGATTCGTTTCGATCGCCACGGTGATGCTGCCGCCGAAGTCGTCGGCCGTGTTCCCCAAGGCATCGCGGGCCGAAACCTGGACGGCGGGGTTGAACTGCGTACCGGCGGCGAGCGTACTCGGCTCCACGGAAAACGCGAGCTGGGTCGCCGGCCCCGGATCGATCGTGAACATGGCGCTCGTGGCCGAGGAGAGGCTCCCCGCCGTGGCCTGCAGCCGGTACCCCGCGCCGGAGCGCTCCAGCATGAGGTCGTCGAACGTGGCGACGCCACCGACCGCGGTCACCGTCGTCGTGCCATCCAACGTGCCGCCTCCGGGATTCGTCTCGATCGTCAGCGTCACGTCCTCGCCGAAGCCTGTCACGAGTTTCCCCGACGCGTCTTGTGCTTCCACCACGATCGGGGGAAGGGTCGTTCCGGCGAGCGCGCCCGCGGGGTCGGTTTGGAACACGAGCTGCGTAGCAACCGGCGGCGCAATGCTGTCGCCGGAGCATGTGGCGATGAGGAGAGATAGTCCGACGAGGGCGGAGCTACGAAGCAGGGCGCGAGCGATGGTCACCAGAAACCCTCACACTGGAGTGTTGGCACACACGAAACGACCTGAAGGCGGGCACTTTCTGTGCCAAAGCACTTTACTTGCGGCGCCGGGCACTCCTCCGCATGCGCCGGCGGAATTGTGGCGACCGGGCCACGCCTTGTGGCATGACCGGCACCGAGCCGCCGCAATCGCTTTCGTGTGCAGGAGTTGTCATGAGCCCGAAAACCCGGTGAGTCGGATCACGCCCGCCGCGCGCTCAACCGCGTAGTTTCGCGGCTCACCGCAGAGCTTCGCGGCTCCATCCGGCAGTCGCCTCGAGTCACATCCCCCTCCCCGCGACGCCGAATCGATCCTCTGGAGGTAAGCGCATGCTCGCGTCCCTGCAGCAAAGCGTCCCGGAACAATGGCGGGGAGCGCTTCAATTTCTCGCATCCGGATTCACATGGATTCTCGACTGGCAGACCATCGTGCTCGGCTTCGCCACCTCCGGCGCGGGGCCATGGGAGATCGCTGGAAAGGGCGTCTTCCTCCTGCCGCCGGTCGCCCTGTTGGTGGCGGCCATCTGGTGCACGATGGCATCGCTATACACCCTCCCCTTCCGATCCGGTCGCGGCGCGTTTTTGACCGCCGTGCTGCTGTCGTGGTGGGATGCGGGCCGAATGATGTGGTTTTACTGGGCCGGGATCGTGCGGTTCGGGGTCGTGCTGGCGGGGTGGATCTGGGGCCTGCTCAAGCTCGCCGGCTCGCTCGTGATCCGGCTCATCAAGTTCATTTTCACGCGGCCGTTCGCGCTGCTCGATTGGGCGACGCGGCAGTATTTCCAGCCGGGCGTGCCGTGGATTGCGTTCGTTTTCATCCTCGTGTGGTCGGCGCTGGAGGCTACGATCTTCACGTTCACGTTGCGGCCGACCGTCACCGAGGTGCTCGCCGATCTGACGGGCAGCGAGCTGTCCGGCATCGCCGTGAGCCTCATTCTCTGGCCGTTCCTCTTCATTCTCATTTCCGGCAGCTTCGCCGCGATCCAGGCGCTGGTCGAGGCGATTCGCACGCGCAAGACCTCCCAGATCGTCGCGATGGCCCTGGTCGAGGGGTTCGTGATGTTCTTCGAAGTGATGTTCCTGTACCGGGAGCTGATCGACGCGATCACGCCGTGGATCGCGCAGCAGACCGGGTTCCAGCTCGGGTTCTTCTGGACCCTGACGCTCGCCTCGTTCGGGTGGATCGGCATCCGCGCCATGACGTGGTTCCTGTTCGGCCGGTTCGGGACCCCGGCGCTGTTGGGGATTCTGGCGCGCCAGAACATCCCCGGTGCCCAGGGCGCGGGGGCGACCGCGACCAGCCTCGAGCCCGAGTTCTGGCGCGGCCCGATCACCGCGCTCAAGGCCGAGGCCGACTGGTTCAAGAAAGAGGCACGGGAAGTGTTCGAGCTGCTCTCGCTGCCGGTGCTGCAGCTGCTCGCGGCCGGCGTCAATTTCGCCGTCGTGGTGCTGCTGGGCCGCCCCGTGTTTGCCTTGCCGTTCCGCAGTCTCGAGCAGGTACTCGCGAGCACCCCGCAGCTGGTGCCGAGCGCCAAGCACCCCGTGCCCGGAGCGACGACATGAGCCCGGCCCGAGCGACCATTGCGCGGCTGGCGGTTGCGACGCTCGCCGCGGCGTGCAGCCCGGCGGCGCAAACGAACCGGCCGGCGTCCTCGACCCTCGTCATCGGGGTCGATGTCAGCGGATCGTTCCGCGATGCGCGGTTATACGACGATGCCGTGGAATTCGCGGCGCATTACATCTATGCGCACCTGAACGGACTCGGTGGGCTGCGCGTCCCGACGGCGCTGTTCGTGGGATCGGTGGGGGGCGCGCGGCCGGGAGAGCCCAAGGCGTTCCACCCGATCAACGATTTCCAGGACCGCAGCGTGGACCAGATCGCAGCGGATATCCGCCGCTGGTTTCCACCGACCGACCCCTACACCGATTTCAATGCGTTCTTCCAACGCGTGGCCGGCCTGGTGAAGGAGCGCGGGCTGATCCTCGCACCCCTCAACGTCGTCGTGCTGAGCGACGGCGTGCCCGACGCGACGCCCGGCACGCGGCTCGCCGCGGGACAGAGTCCGTATGCGGGCATCGATCTTGACCCGCTCGAGTTTCTGTCGCGCAGCGTCACGGTTCGGTTGCTGTACGCCAGCCCGACCGTCGGCGACAACTGGAAGAAGCAGGTCAGGCGCAAGCGGGTCCGGCTGTGGACCGAGGAAGCGCAAGTGATGGCCGGCTGGCGCAGTCAGCTCAAACCCGGACTTCCGCTCGAGGGTCAGGCCGACCTTTGGAAATGGGTGCACGACAACGTGGATTTCCGGGTGCGGTCGGCGAAACTGTTCTAGTAGCAGCCAGACGCGGACGTACGCCAGATTCGGCTGGCCTGTCCGGTCCCCTGATTCGCGCCCAGATTCCGAGCAGGTCCTATGCCTCGCTCCGGTTTCTGGCCGGTCTCCCTCGTCGCCGCGTGCGTCGCGTCGGCGCTCGACGCGCAGGAATCGCCCCATCCTGGCGCCGACAGCTCACAGCTCGTACCCGGGGCTCACTGCCACGCGGGCTGGCTGCACCGCCGGCTGCTGGGCGCCCACTACCGCGACTTGTGGACCCAGCCGGTCAGGGTCGAGGTGCTCGACGTGGAGCGCCCCGCCGGCGGACTCACACCGCTGTGCCTGAATAGCGAATTCCAAACAACATCGCTTCGACTGCGAGGTCGACACACGAGACCGCCCATCGGCCCCGCGGCGAGGCGTGCGCTTGACGCGTGAAACGCGTGGATCGGATGCGGGAGTGCCCGGGGCGGGAATCGAACCCGCATGCCGTTGCCGGCACAGGATTTTGAGTCCTGCGCGTCTGCCAGTTCCGCCACCCGGGCTCCGCGGCGGAATATAGCGGCTAGGGTCGCGGCCGCCGTCTCGGGCCCTCGCGCGGTCTCGGCCCGTCGCGCGGCCGTACACCCTGTCCTCGGCCGAGGCCGCGCTCGCGGCGCACCTCCTGAAGCCGGGCCAGCAGCCGCTCGCGCAACATCTGGTATTGCGCCCGCTGCACCGGTGTCAGATACCCCGCCATCTCGCGATCCTGATCCTGCTCCAGCTGGAACAACTCGAGCCGGTTTTCCTGGATCCCGTCCATCAGGCGACGCACGCTGTCGGCATCGGCGGCCTGGCCGGGGCGCATCTGACCGTCGAGGGCGAACCGCAGCCCGAGCTGCCGCCGCAGGATCGTGCGGCGTCGGGCGCGAAACCGTTCCTCGGTCGCGCGCAGCTTGGCACTCTGATCGCCGGTCAGGCCGAGCCGCTGCTGCACGACCTGACCGAAGCGCCGGTCGATTTCCTCCTGCAACCGCTCCCGCTGCACGGAATCAGGCGGGCCGGCCGAGTCCTGGGCCGTGAGCGTTGGTGCCACCGCCAGTCCCAGTACCCAGATGAGCTTCCGCATCATCCCTCCAGTGACCGCAGCAGCGCCTGCAGCTGCTCCGTCGTTAGGTCGTTCAA
>JBOHST010000243.1:0-7097 GCA_050733375.1 Gemmatimonadales bacterium | reverse complement strand
ACCACGGGGAGAGAATCCACCTGGCGCAAATCGGTCCAGGTGCTGTCGCGCAGGATGAACAGCCGTCCCCCGATGCGTCGTGTCGGGTTGATTCCGGCGCGGCCGCGGAGCATGGCGTCCAGCTCTTCCTGGTCTGCTCCGGTTGCAACGACCGATTTCGACGCCTGCCTGGCTTCACTCTGCGACAACGCCACCGCACCGGCGCCGGCCTGATCGCGCGGCGCGGCGGGCGCGTTGCGGCGAGCGTCGTCCTCGCGGCCGTTCATGCCGGTAGCCACGGCGTTTGGCTCCTGCACCAGGTACGACGTGTACTCCGTGAGCACCCCGTAGCGCAACGCGAGCTCTTTCAGCGCGGCCATCAGCTCCGGGGTCTGGCCATGCAACCGGATTTCACGCGAGAGCGCTCCGGCCTTGCGAGCGGCCCACAACCGCGGGATGTAGTCATTGGCCGGTTGGTCTCCCGCGCTCGCCGTGCCGGCCCGAAATCGCTCTTCAGCACCATTCCTCCGCCCACGCACCGCCACGGACCACATCCCTTGCCCCGCTCCGCGGTATCGTCCGAACACCACCATCTCGTCTCCGGCAAACAGGTCCGGCAGCATCTCGGGCTGCAGGTCGTACAACTCAACTCCATCCCCGGCGTCGATCGCGACGTCCGTGAGCACCGGGCTCGCGATTTTTCCGGCGAGCGCACCAACCGCCTGCTCGATGTCCCCGCCCGGGGCGATGTACTCCGTGATGCCGCGAGCCCGCTCGGTGAGCCGGTCGAGCAGGTAGGTATTCACGTCGTACCCGATGCCGAACGAAAAGACCCGGAACCCGCCGCGCCGCTGCTCGGCTCGTCCCGCGATGCGCTCCGGGTCTTGCTCGCCGACAGTGGGCAGACCGTCGGTGAGGAACACAACCACGCCGAGCGCGGACGCGGCGGGCGGCAGGCTGTACGCCTCCTCCAGCGCGCCCGCGATGTTGGTGCCACCGACAACCTCGAGCGCCCGCACCCACTCCACGGCCTGGCGGCGCTGCTCCGGCGTGGCCGGGGTCCACTCGGCGGCGAAGCGGCGCACGCCGCTCGAGAATGCGACGATGCGGAACCGATCGCCTTCGCCCAGCGACCCGAGCAACTGCTCGAGGGCGGATTTCGCTTGAGCCAATTTGTCGCCGGACATCGACCCTGATACGTCGAGCACCGCTACGACGTCGCGTCGCAACGCAGTGGCGGCCCGGGCGGTGCCCGGCGCCAGCAACAGCATGTAGTAGCCGTCCTCGCCGACCGGTCGATGGGTGACGAGTGACAGGCCGACCAGTGCGCGGGACAAGGGGAGGAAGAGATCCAGGTCGCCGCTTGAGCCGGAGTCGGGGAGGGTGACCTCGAGTCGTCCGTCGGCGCGGCGGGTCCGGACCTGATGCGTGGGGGAGTATGGCTCGCCGAAGCGGTCGGCGCTGTCGACGGTGAGGCGGACGCTGCGCGCAGCCCCGGCGGCGCCGGGGCCCGTGCCGCTGGCGTAGCGAAATCGCCAGGCATCGCCCTGGCGATCGAGGATCTGCGTGTAGCGCATGGTGACTTTGCGCGTTTCGCCTGGATTGATGGGGAAGACACGGGCACGGATCAAGCCGTGGCCCGCAAGCTCGATCAAGGCCGGGTCACGTTTGCGACGCACGATCTCCTCGTAAATGGCGCGTGCCTGACTGGCGTCCATCGTCTCGCCGCGCAGCTCGGCATCGCCCTGCCACAACGAAAAACTGCCGAAGGTCGCCTCACCGGGGAGCGGGTAGTGATAGTCGCCCTCCCCGAGTCCGGCACCGCGATTCTGGAACCACTCCTCGACGGTCACCTGGGCGATGCGACCGAGCACGGTGACGGATACGGCACTGCGGAGCTTTTCGACACCCCAGCCCGGCGTGGGTCGAATCGGCTCGATCCAGCCTTGGGCGCCGAGCGCCCCGGCGCTCAGGGCGAAGGTCGCAAGCACCAGCATGGCATAACGGGAGCGGGTGTGCATCGGTTCGATCCTCTTGGGGTCGCCAAGAGAGACGTCGGAGGGAGGGTGAGATGCACACGTCGCCCGGAGGCAAGTGAAAAACGGCCTCCCAGGAGGGAGGCCGCTTCGTCACCAGGTCGCGACTGCCGGCTACTTGAGCGGCATGGTGATCCCGAACAGGATGCTCGTCACGTTGACGGGTGGGCTGGGGATGTCGGCGTTCTTGGCGTACATCGAGTAATTCAGCTCGGTGCGCCCACCGACCTGGCCGGCGATGCGAAAGCGATAGCCCCACGCCAGTGTCGCGCCGGTCACGCTCGCGCTGCCTCGGCTGGGATCGACGAACGTACCCGGCGTCGCCTTGAAATAGGTCAACTGACCGCCGACCGCGGCGTACCAGCCGGCATGCACGGCGAAATCGAGCCGTGCCCCCAGGTTGCCAGTGAAAACGGTTTGACCGAATGACTGGACACGGTGGATGTCCAGGCCGGGTTCCAGCGCGAGTCTGCGCCCGATGGGGATGATCGCAAAAACCGTGGGCGGCTGTGCGATCGGGGCGGATCCACCGGTGATAGCACCGAGGCTCCCGCCAAATCCGGGGAGCACGACGGCCGTGATCGCTCCGCCTCCTACGAGGTGGGTACTGGAGTATCCGCCGGTCATGCCCAGCATAGGTTGCCAGGCACGATCGGCTCCGCGGGGAGCCGGGCGGCTCGGCGCCGAGCCGTCGAGCCGAGCCGCTACGCCGAACAGCAAGGCGTACGTATTGGCCGCCCCGATGTTTGGATTGGGACGCGTGCTGATCCACGACGCTTCGACGCGCGCGCCGAGCCGGGGCCCGAGTCCGAATCGGTATCCGACGCCGAGCTGAGCGCCGAGCTGCATCTGGTCGTTCCCGGAGGAGAGGTAGTTGAGGACCCCTCCCAGCCCGGCGTAGACGTGATTGGTGATCGCGTAGTTCCCGCGCACGCCGACACGCACCGTCGTGAGGTCGCTCGCTCCGCTTTGGAGTTGCGCGAGACCCAAACTCGGCTCGACCGCGAAACGGTCGCTCCACGGAATGGTCGCGAACAGCGGTCCATAGCTCAGCAGCGGGACGAGGTATCCCGGAGCGGGGAACTCGAACAAGTCGATATAGTCTGATTGACCGGTGCCGGCGGGCTTCATACGCGCGTAGCCGCCCTGAACCCCGATTTCCGGGTGCCAATGCTGTTGGGCGACTGCGGGAGCCGCTGCCGTCACCAGCATCCCGAATAGCATCAGTCTGAGCACAGCACACCTCCACGACTGGAGTGAATTGCCCTGTGACCGGGGAGAAGGGATTCGTCCCCGGCCGGCTGTGCGGGAAACCTGCCGAGGGTTCGACGGGTCGCCTGTGAGCCAGGTCACGAACGGCCGGAAACCCGCGCCGCGGCAAGGATGATGGGGCCTCCCGCTTCCGTCCCCGAGGCGATATTGTGAAGGCGTTCACAAACGGATCGCGAACTCCATTCTCATGGGAGAACAAGCAATGCAGCGGAAGTGGATCGGCGCACTGGTCGTGCTCGGCGCGCTAGCGTGTGGTGAAAAGAAGGCGGAGACTCCCGCCGACCAAATGGCGCAGCCCGCCGCAACGGATGCGGCAGCCCAGCCGACCGGGGCGGTGGTGGAGGTCAACATGACGGGCGCGGGGACGGTGTTCAAGTACGAGCCCGCGGTGATCACCGTGCCGGTGGGTGGCACGGCGCGCTTCATCAACGTATCGGGTGGGCCGCACAACGTGGCGTTCTACCCAGATTCCATCCCGGCAGGGGCCGCCGACGGACTAAACGCGGCGATGGCGAACCGGATGGATAACCTCGCCGGTCCGTTCCTGATCAACCCGAACGATCGCTATGACGTCTCGTTCGCGGGGCTGCCCGCGGGTGTCTACAGGGGTTTCTGCACACCGCACCTGGCCCTCGGGATGAAGTTCACGCTGACCGTACAGTAGCTCCGCAGCTGCCGACGGGTCTCGGCAGAGCGAACCGGCCCCGGGCGCGATCCGAGGCCGTTTCGTTTTTCTCCGAGCAGGGCTGGCCGATGGCCGTTACATTTGGCCCCGGGTCTTCGGGCCTCATGGACACGTTCTTCGAGCGGTTGCGCCGCGCTCTCGCGCCCGAGTTCACGCTCGCGCGAGAGCTGGGCAGTGGCGGACAGGGGACGGTGGTGCTCGCGCACGACGTGGCGCTCGACCGGCCGGTCGCGATCAAGGTTTTGCGCCCCGACCGCGCGAGCGCGCACGCCGCCGAGCGGTTTCAGCGCGAGGCCCGGCTCCTCGCCAATCTCAGCCATCCCAACATCGTGCCCGTCCACACCACCGACGTCGCGGACGGCATCTACTACTACGTGATGGACTGGTTGCAGGGCGAGACGCTCGCCGACCGACTTGCCCGGAGCATGCTCACCCGGCAGGAGGCGGTGAAGGTGTGCCGCGACCTGCTCGATGCGCTCGAAGCCGCCCACCGGCGCGGGATTGTGCACCGCGACATAAAGCCGAAGAATATCTTTCTCGTCGACGGCCGCGGAGTCCTCACGGACTTCGGCATTGCGAAGCGCCTCACCGAAGCAGGTTCAGCGATCACGGTGCCGGGACAGCCCGTGGGGACGTTCGAGTACATGCCTCCCGAGCAGACGGTCGGCGGCGAGGTGACGCCGCGCACCGATCTGTACGCCGTCGGCATGGTGGCGTACGAGGCGCTCACGGGGCGGCGCTGGTCGATCCTCGACAATCCGGACGCTGGGGACTGGCGCGGCGTGCCACCGGCGCTGGTGCCGGCGCTGCGGCGCGCGCTGGCCTGGGCACCGGCGGATCGCTGGCCGGACGCCGCGACATTCAAACGAGCCCTGTGGCGACCGCGCGAGGCAGATTGGCGTCGCACCGCCATCACCGCGTTGGTGGTCGCGGGCGGCGGGCTGGGCCTTTGGAAAACCGTTCAGGTCCTCCTGCGCCGGCCGGCCGATCTCCGGATCGCCAGCCTGGAGGTGTCAGGCCCCGGTGCGGTGGAGTTGAAGCGGATCGGCGATTCGGTCGCCCAGCTCGTGGTGAACCGTCTCACCGGCTTTCCCGACTTCAGCGTCGTGGGCCCGCGTCGCGATAAACGAGCTAAGCTCATGGTGCGCGGTTCTGTGGCCGTGTCTGGATCGTCGCTGCGAGTCTCGTTGTGGCTGCCGTCACGCCCGCCGTTCGGCATTCCCACGACTGTACACGACGTGGAGACGGCGGCCGACCAGCTCGCCGACAGCCTGCTGGTGCGACTATTCAGCGCGAGCGCGCTCGATTCCGTGCTGCCGGTGCGCGTGATGCCCCGCAGTCCGGGTGGGTTGAAGGCGTTCCTCACGGCGGAGAAGCTGTTCGCCCAAGCGCAGTGGCCGGAGGCGTTGGTGGGATACCAGGATGCCATCACCGTGGACCCGACGTGCTGGCTCTGCTATCAGCGCCAGGCCGATGTGCGTCGCTGGCTCGGTCAAGTTGAGGACACGACATCCCTCCGCCTCGCGATGGATCATATCGCGCAGTTCCCACCGCATTACCAGAGTTTGCTTCGGGTCGACGGGCTCGACCTGCGGGCGCGGTTCGATACGCTCGACGCGCTCGTACAGCGGGCGCGCGACTTTCTGTTTGGTCCCTTTCGATTGGGTGACGAGCAGCTGCACCGTGGGCCGCTGCTCGGACGAGAGCGCCGGCTGGCCGCGACGGCGTTGCAGCAGGCGCTGCGCATCCGGCCCGATTTCGCGCCCGCGCAAGAGCACCTGATCTGGTTGTGGGTAGCCGAAGGCGATTCGGTGGAGGCCTTCAGAGGCATCGCGAAGCTTCGGGGAATGCCGGGAGCCCGCTCGGGCTTGAGTCTGCTGGTCCAAGCCGCCGCGGCCTGGCGCTTTCTCGGGTCTTCCGAGGCCGCCTCCCGCACCGACGCCCTGGTCGGCGGCGGCTCCGGCGTCGACGCCAGCCAGTTGAGCGTCGGAGCGCGCTACCTGAATGGATTCGATGCGCCCCGTGGAGCCATCTGGCTGGGCAGGAAGATCGAGGAACAGCCCGATCATGGATACTCACCGCTTGTCGCCGAGGTCATCGGGTACATGGCCCTTGGTCGCACCGATTCGGCGCGCGCCGTGCTGCGGCGGTTGCAGGCGCGGTTCCCCAGTCAGAGCCTGGAGCTGTTCGGGCAGGAGCTCGATGCGGTGGCGCTCATGTTCGCCGATGACTCGCCGGCCGCGCGTGCGTCGGGAGTGCCGCTGGCCCGGCGGCTCAGGGCGATGGCAACGGCGACGCACATCACCACGGCGCTGCGACGCCGGGCCGCCTGGATGGCCGGGCTCCTGGAGCGACGCTTCACCGGCGGTCGAGGCGCCGTGCCGGTGACGCGTGACACGATGCCCGCGCAGCTGCGGAGCCTGCTCGATGTTTACGACCGGGCGCTCGGAGGCGACTGGGACCTGGCGCTCCGCTCGTCCGAGCCGCTGAGGCTCGTCCGGGCGGAGCATGTCGCGGACCCGTTCTACCGCACGGTGCTCCACTTGCTCCGCGCCCAATGGTTCATCACCAACGGTCAATGGGAGTCCGCCGACCGGGAGCTCCTGTGGTACCAGAACACAGACCAAGCGACCCTGCCGCATTTCGAGCCGCAGGCGATGGAGGTCGACTGGGCGTTCGGCACGCTGGCGCGCTGGCGGCGCGTTCAACTCGCCGACCGACGTAGGATGCCTGGAGAGGTGCGCTGCTCCCTCTACCGGGATGTTGTGCGGAACTGGTCCGAGGGCGAGGCGCCTTACGCGGCGCGAGCGGATTCGGCTCGTGCCCTGGCGTTAACCCTGAAGTGTCCGTCGTGATCGAGGCTCGCGTCCTCGGGCCGGTGGAAGTGAGCGTGGACGGGAAGTCGGCGCCGGCCAAGCTCTTATGGCGCAAGCATCTGGCGCTGCTCGTCTACCTCGCTCGCTCACCGCGGCGCGGGCGCAGCCGCGAACACCTGGTGGGTTTGCTGTGGCCCGACAAACCGGAATCGGACGCTCGGCATTCCCTCAACGAGGCGTTGGGGGTGATCCGTCATTGCGTGGGGGAAGGGGAGGTAGACACCCAGGCCGACCAGGTCCGGCTCGCTC
>JBOHST010000242.1:0-3242 GCA_050733375.1 Gemmatimonadales bacterium | reverse complement strand
GCTCCGCTCACTGCGGGGAAACGCGGTGCTGCGCTGGGAGTACCGGCCGGGCTCGACGCTGTTTCTCGTCTGGACCCGCAGCGGCGAGTCGTCCCTCGGGAGAGGGCGGATCGACTTCGGCGACGATACTAGCGCCCTGTTCCGCGGGCCATCGCAAAACATTCTCCTGATCAAGATCAACTACTGGCTCGGGATCTAGGTCGTCCAGCTCGGATCCTCCTTCCCTCGGGTGTCGGCGGCGGTACATTGCAGCGGGAGCAACGTCGAACGCCGCCCACCCTGAAACGGAGGAGCTAGCGTATGGAGCGCGACGATGTGCAGGTCGGGCAAGTGCTCACCCGGCGGGAGGCGCTGGCGCTGATCGGGGTCTCGGGCGCCGCGATCCTCACGGGGTGCACCACCGCGCACGGCGAGGACGCGAAGTCCGCCACACGGCTCCCTGGATGCGTGGTGCGGCCGGAGCAGACCGAAGGGCCGTATTTCGTGGACGAGAAGCTCAACCGGTCCGATATCCGGTCGGATCCGGCGAACGGTGCGGTGAAAGTAGGCGTACCGCTGCTGCTCACGATCAACGTCTCCCGCATCGCGGGCGGCGCCTGCAGCCCGATCGCGGGTGCGCAGGTGGACCTGTGGCATTGTGACGGGCTGGGTTTCTACTCGGATGTGACGGACCCGGGGTTCTCGACAGTGGGGCAGAGATTCCTGCGCGGCTATCAGGTGACCGATGCCGCAGGGGCCGCGCGATTCACCACCATCTACCCAGGCTGGTACCCGGGCAGAGCGGTGCACATCCACTTTAAGGTCCGTACCGATCCCTCCGCCGCGCGGGGTCAGGAGTTTACATCCCAGCTGTATTTCGACGACGCCCTCACGGACGTGGTGCACACGCGCGCACCCTACGCCGGCAAAGGGCGGCGCACCATGAAAAACAGCGATGACCGAATCTTCTCACGAGGTGGGGAGCAGCTCCTGCTGGAAGTGAAAGCGAGTGATCAAGGGTACGCGTCCACCTTCGACATCGGGCTCCAGACGACTTGACGGACTGCCATTTGGCTGATATGATTACGCCATATGGCCAGACCGATTCCCGTCCCTGCGCGGCGCCGCCGCGTCCCCGAAGTAGCCGCGTACCTCGATGCGGTGCGGCAGGCGCGCGGTCCCCACAGTTACGTCTCGCTGCTCGGGCTCAAATCGTACGATACGCCCACGCTGCACGCGCGCGTCCGGGCGGGTTTGTCGTTCGCCGCGCTGCAGCGGCTGCTGCGCGTCACGGCGCTGCCGATGCACGTCGCCGCCGCGATCCTGCACATCCCCCCGCGCACGCTGCAGCGTCGCCGAGTGGCGGGGAGACTGCAGCCGGACGAATCCGATCGCCTCGTCCGGCTGTCACGCATCATCGGCAAGGCGATCGAGCTGTTCGAAGGCGATCCGGAGAGCGCGCGGCTGTGGCTCGGGGCCCCCGTGACGGCGCTCGGCGGCGCGACGCCCTTGGCGCTCAGCCAGACAGAGCCCGGAGCGCTCGAGGTGGAGCAGCTCATCGGCAGACTCGAGCACGGCGTGTTCTCCTGAGTGCCGGCGGCCTGGCGCATCGTCAAAGCCAAACACGCCGCGCGCGCGTTTGACGGCGAGGGTGCGCGTCTCCACGGTGGCCGATGGACCAGCGTCGGTCGGTCGGCGGTGTACACGTCCGGCACGGTCGCCCTGGCCACGCTCGAGCTGTTGGTGCACCTCGACTCCGCCGCCCCGCTTGCCGCCTACGTCCTGTTCGCCGTGGCAATCCCGGAGCAGACGGTTTCCGTCCTCGACCCGATCTCCCTGCCCCGGAATTGGCGGGCCTCACCGGCCCCGGCGGCGTTGCGGGCGCTCGGCGATCGTTGGCTCGAGGAGAGCCGATCGGCGGTGTTACGGGTGCCCAGTGCCGTCGTCGGGGCCGTCGGCGTGGAGTTCAACTATCTCCTGAACCCCGCGCACCCCGACTTCCATCGCATCACGATTGGGCCCGAGCAGGCGTACGACCTGGACGAACGGCTCGATCGCGTGAACTGACGCGGTCTTCAGCGATACCCTGCGGCCTGCAGGCTGAAGAGCTCGGCGTACAGCCCGCCGCGCGCCACCAGCTGCCCGTGGGTGCCCTGGTCCACTAACTCCCCGCCCTGCAACACGATGATCCGGTCGGCCATGCGCACCGTCGAAAACCGGTGGGAGATGAGCACCGCCATCCGTCCTTGCGTGAGCTCGGCGAACCGGAGAAACACCTCGTATTCGGCGCGGGCATCCAGCGCCGCCGTGGGTTCATCCAGGATGAGTACCTGGGCCTCGCGCAAGTAGGCTCGCCCCAGCGCCACCTTTTGCCACTCACCACCCGAGAGATCCACGCCGCCGTCGAAGCGGCGGCCGAGCATCTGGTCGTAGCCTCCCGTGAGCCGTGTCGCCACGGAGTCGGCCAGGCTGCGACGCCCCGCTTCGCGGATCCACGCGTCGTCGTCCAGCCGTTCCACCTGGCCGACCCCGATGTTCTCCTTCAGGATCAGGTCGTAGCGGACGAAATCCTGGAAGATCACCCCGATGTTCTTTCTGAGGCTCTCGAGGTCGTACTCCCGCAGATCCACGCCGTCGAGCAGGATCTGGCCCTCGTCGGGATCGTAGAGGCGAGCGAGCAACTTCACGAGCGTCGTCTTTCCCGCTCCGTTCTCGCCCACGAGCGCGAGCCGCTCATCGGGAGCGAGGGAGAAGCTCAAGTGCCGCACGGCCCACTGTTCGGACCCCGGATACCGAAACCCGACGTCCGTGAACGCGAATCCCGTTCGAATGGAGGACGGCACGGCCCGGGCGCCGGGTCGCGACAGGACCCGCGGCTTGACGTCGAAGAAGGTGAACAGGTCGCCAAGGTATAGGCTCTGCTCATAGATATTGGACAGCGACAGCAGAATCCGTTGAATCAGGTCGCGACTTTGGCGAAACGAGCCGGCGAGAAAGGTGAGGGAGCCGATCGTGTACCGGCCCAGCACAGTGAGGTAGATGATGACGGCGTAGGCCACGTAATAGCCGAGCGTCCCGAGCGTCACGAGGGCGGTAGAGACGACGTTCCGCCGTACGGCCAGGCGCTTGTTCTCCTGATAGAACTCTTCGGACAACTTCCCGTAGCGCCCTACGAGGAAATCCGACAGGCCGAACAGCTTCACTTCCTTCGCCGATTCGTCGGAGGCGCCCATGTAGCGCAGGTAGTCGAGCAGTCGGCGCTC